>DMOT01000082.1:3433-3648 GCA_003456765.1 Bacillota bacterium | reverse complement strand
TCATAGTTCGGCAGCCAAAATGTGCATAGGCTAACCATCACGCCCGGGGTCAGATTTCAGAGTCCTTTCGCGACAGATCGTCTCACTAGAAGGTGTCTTGCTGGGGGTGGGCACTGATACGCAGAGCCATACCTTCCACCAAAAGTGCCACTAGGCACACCAATTCAGAACGGTTCTCGGCGTTCCACGCGTCCCCATCTGACGCCCAGAAAGCG
>DMOT01000082.1:0-3375 GCA_003456765.1 Bacillota bacterium | reverse complement strand
GGAAGTCGGGATGGGTGAACTCTCCAGCGTCAAGCCCTGAACTGCGCAGCACATACGCATTATCCTTCAATGCATATGCCTCGATAGTTTCGTCTTCAGGGTCGACTATCCAGTAATGCGGAACCTGCATCTGTTCGTATACATTCCGCTTCCTTATGCGATCCTTGGACCGAGTCCATCTCGAAAGGACCTCCACAACCAGATAAGGCACGCCGTCTATGCGTTCCTCCTTTATGATCCCGCTGCTTTCGCCGGGTATGTAGACAAGATCGGGCTAGACCATGGCCGTATCTAATAGTGTCATATGGAAACAAAGGCAAGAACTTGGCTACGGAAGGCCCTGATACAATTCCCCGAAATTCCAGGAAGGTATACTGGAAGTTTTGGATAATAGGTTATTTAAGAGGCTATATATTATATGCAATTTGCCAATCTCAAACACCGAAATAAGATCATTGCAACATAGTCACCACTTCACTTGAAAAAGGGGGGTGGGCATTTGCCCGCTGTGTGTTGGATTATTGCAGGCGTGGCGCTCGTCCTGAGTCTACTCAGCCTTGCGGGCATAGTAGGTTACGCCTGGCCAATTGTCCTGGCTGCTGTCTTCGTGGTCGTCTGCCTAGCAATGAAATCAAGGAGGAAATCGGAATGAGATCTCTACGTAGCAGTTCCACTCTTCTGATACTTCTGTTGACTCTTGGCATCATGCTGACTACCACCGGATGCTTCATGGGCACTGAAACAATTGATGTCGAATACCTTCCGGGCTTCGAGGCGGAAAGGCTGTTCTACAATGAACAGCCTTCAATAGCAGTGAACAAGATCTGGGACGAACGCCCTCAAAAAGATCGAGTGGGAGAAGGCTACAACATGTATGGCAGCAAGGTGGAAACCTGGATCACGCGCCAAACTCCCACCGATATTCTCGAGGCGGCACTTATCAAGCAGTTGAAGTCCATGGGGTTTGTGGTTGTCACGACATCCGGGTGGGATCTAGCCGCTGACTCAATCCCGGAGTATATCACTTCTGACTTCGTTGCCGGAGGCAGACTGAAAGCATTCTGGGTGGAATCAAGACCTGGGCTCGTCACTGTGTCGGTCAACTCACGGGTTACATTTGACCTAGTAATCGCCGATGTAGAGACAGGCAAGGTCATCTGGGCAGGCCAGTTCACCGGTTCGGACCAACCAGAAACCATTATTAGGCTAGACAGCGATATGAGAGACTCATTGAGCCGATCGCTAACCGAGGCTGTAAACAGCGCGTTTCGAGACGACAGCGTTCGGAGAGCGTTCTCCAATGTTCTACAGCTGAGATTCTAAGGAGCCAACCAAGTTTAGGCGGCAGACCGGCCGCCTGGAACTAGGTTGAACGACTAATTGATTGGAGGAGGAAATTACCATGAGGAAATCGTGTGTAGTCCTCGTTGCCGTGTTGGTTATTCTCTGCAGTTATTCAGGCTACTTGGTTGAAGCGAGCACTGTGATCGGGCTCAAGAACGGAGCTGCGGCCGGAACGATCGGCCTCGAGATAGAGTATGAGTTCGACAGCGGATTGGCTATCGGGGTTGTGGGAGGCATGGCAGCAGTTCTGGATCCGGTGACAATTGACCCAATAGCTGGTGTATCAGCCGCTGGTACCATCAGATACTACATACCGACGGCCGGCAAGGTAAGACCCTTCGCTGGCGGGTTCGGAGGCGTAGTCGCTATTTCAGATGGAACGATAAGCATGACAATTCCCTTGTTCGGTGTCACCGGTGGAGCAGAATTGCGGCTCGGCAAATTCAGAATCACCGGTGAACTCGGCTACGGTGGTACAGTGTTGGAATCAGAAGGCCTCATTGGCACTCTAGCGTCTGGAGTGTCGCTAGGCTACGTTTTCTAGTGCTGCGCTGGGCAATGCTTCGTGGAACATGAGATCCATCATGCAGAGGCTGCATATAGTCAGTGTCTGCATGATCACTACTGATGAGGCAATCATGAGGTTCACCTGCAACTTCGAACGCGGCCGGAATCACTATCCGGCCGCGCATACCGTGAGAATCAACGCTATGGGAGGCTACCGGAGAGGACTGAACCTGTAGCTCACGAGAAATCGATTCCACATAAGTGCTGCATATGACACTTATGCAAGGGCGTACGCGTATTCACCCATCTCCTTTGAATTGGCCCACTAGCTGTGCTTTATGTAAACTCTTGGGGCGAATCCTCAAGAGGGTGTGCACTGAAGGCTGGAAGAAACTCTTGTCACCAATGGACACGCAAACACCCCAGGGCGGAAACGAGAAGACTGAACACCGTTCTGTCTCGAGAGAGATCGAATTGAACCGGATCTGCCCGTTGTGCCCTAGAATATGCAGGATTGATCAGGCATTCCTGAGCATCAGTATGTTGCGGGAGAAGCAAGAGCACCCCATGGGGCCGTGTCTTGTAACGTGGTATAGACTACGGCTGAGATTTTCGGGGGGGGGGGAACGAGCACTAGAGTATTCAAACGCATAGAATACAGGCTTAACAAGCACGACTCGGGCAGCGGACTGTTTGAGAATGCGAGTAGAGTGCTGTCCAATATGCCTCCTCCATAGCTCTGGGCTAGTCCCGATGTGTGCACAGACAGTGTGGATCCGGATATCCTGGGCCAGGTAGTGAAAGGGATATCGCGAACGTACCCGTTTTTCAGCGCCCTGTTCGTGTTCAACATGGTGGATTGGTTCTTCACAGGCATGGACGGCTGGCAACACCCAGAGCCGGACAGCCCTGTGGAACCCTATACAAACTGGACTTACACGGGACCCTCGGTTCTGGTCAGTACTGACTGGTGAATCAGTAGGTGGCAACTGGAGCTCACGGCCACATTGGAGCTGCCGACTCCCCACAAGGAGACATAGGAATTGCCTGCCCTTCCCAACGCAGTGCAGGATGCGCTGACCCAGCTTGGAAAGATTCAAACCGAGTATCTTCGCGTTTTTCTCGCACTGCGTGAACCTGCCGTTTTCAGAGAAACGCTGCCCCAACAGGCTATTCTCAGCACCCATAACCGATCAGGCAAGCCCGAACTACATGATGCAGAATGCCACTGTTGTCGCAGACCACCTGGAGAAGACGTTCGTGCAGGATATCGAAGCCCTCTACGAAGCAGCTCCAAGATTGTTCACCTATTGGGACTAAGAGGACTCATCTGGCAAGGGGATATTAAGCTGAGCAACGAGCGAACATAGAAAGCATTGGCCAACATGAGTGGAAGCGAGGCAACTATGGGATGGGATCTGCACGTGGCAAGAGCAGGCCTTGCACGCAAAGGCCAAGAACTACTGCTCTGCAATTCCCGGTATTCTAGTTTGTACTAAACGTTCTCCGCCCCAGGCCGTTTCC
>DMOT01000130.1 GCA_003456765.1 Bacillota bacterium | reverse complement strand
AGAGTTGTATAAGAGACAGGTCAGGAAGGTCCACATCGACCAGACGATCGAATCTGCCCGGCCTCAAGAGAGCCGGATCGAGAAGATCGGCACGGTTTGTGGCCCCGATCACCAGAACCCTTACACCCTCTCGCGATGCGGACGCCAGACCATCCATTTCAACAAGAAGCTGATTCAGGGTCTGATCGTATTCAAGGTGCCCCTGGTGCCTTCCGCGAACTCCTCCCAGGACATCGATTTCGTCTATGAATATTACAGCCGTCTTCTTCTTGCAAGTGCGCGCCGTGGAGTAGGCGGTCCCGAACAGATCACGGATCCTCCTTGCTCCTACGCCTGCATACATCTCTATGAAATCGGATCCGGCTGCAGATATGAATACTGCATCTGTGTAGTTGGCAGCAGCCTTCGCAAGAAGCGTCTTGCCGGTTCCCGGAGGGCCGCTCAGCAGGATTCCCCTGAGAGGCCTGATGCCAAGCTTCACAGCCTTCTCTTCATTGTTTATGAATTCTAAAGCTTCAACCAACTCGCGTTTGGCCGTTTCCTGTCCACCTACGTCTCCAAAGGTGAGCCTGGAAATCCGGTCTCCGGATTGGGTCTCCTGCACTATCTCGAACTTCCGGTCTCCCACCCGTCCCGACATCAATAACTGAAATGCTGCGTACAGCCCACCCGCAAGGATAATCGGGGTCACGTCATACCCATATGCAAGACAAAACAGGAAGGCAGCAAGGCCAGTGCCTATCAATGCATCTCTTATCATCTCACCGCACCCGCCTTTCTCACAGGCGAGCGCGAAGAAAGCCACCTTATGTCTCGCCTGGTGCCCGCCTCGGACTCCGCTGCCTTTGGCATCCGAGGCGAGACTGCATAGAGCTGATGCTCGCCATCTTCCAGCGTAACATAAACATTATCGATGTCCACGTAAATGTCGCAGTCTGAGAGTCCGGCATGCTGCGCCTCCTCGTCAGCACGCCTTCGCAACTCTGCAAAGGATCCGGTGGCTATAGCTTCCTGTATGTCAAAGTGCATTCTATCGTATACATCCTGCAAGAGAGGATCTCGCGTGTCGGTTATCCGAACCCAAAGCCCGCCCCCGGCGGGAAGCTTTGAAGTCGCCGCTTCGATCTTCCTTACAGTCTCTGCAAGATCTTCTGCATTGTTCAGTCCTATGTCGACTACTGTGCCATAAGGCAAACGCTCGATTGAATATGATTCGATCTCAGACATGGAAGCAAACGCCTTGTCTATTGGCATAGTAACAGAAGTCCTCATGAGCACCTCGCGCCCTCCGAAAAGAAGGATCGTGGCCACTGCCACGCTTACCAGCACTACTTTGAGATTAATATCCGGTAACTTCAAGGCCGCGCCTCCTTTCTGGCATATGGCCCTTTAGCTGCACGGATGATTATAACACACAAGCTGTGCGCAAATCTCTGTAATGACATAGCAGCCCCTCCGCCTACTGGCAGAGGGGCCAGGCAAGGTATAGTGTTGCCAGCCGATCCTCAGATGGTCCGTTGGGTGCTGCTCATGCTTTTGGCGGCAGCCAAAGCAGTCGTCCGGAGAGTACGTACCGCGGCCCCGGGGCAATCGGCACCAAATACGTAACTGCCGGCTACGAAAACGTTCGCTCCAGCCCGGACCGCGGCCCCTATCGTCTCGTCGGTGATTCCCCCGTCAACCTCTATGTCTAGATCCAAACCCTTCTTGCGGACAAGCCGGGTAATGGCCTCTACTTTGCTAAGAGCCTCGACTATCATGCTCTGCCCCCCGAACCCGGGGTTCACAGTCATTACTAGCACCATGTCAACCATGTGCAATACATTCTCTACTGCGCAGACCGGCGTCGCAGGATTTATGGCCACTCCGGCCTTGATACCCCTCTGCCTTATCTGTTGTAGCGTCCTATGGAGATGAATGGAGGCCTCTGCATGAACAGTTATGATGTCTGCGCCAGCGTCCGCAAATGAATCTATGTGCTTCTCCGGATTGAAGATCATAAGGTGCACGTCGAATGGAAGATCCGTCGCTTGCCTTATGCACCTTGTAACCGGCTGCCCCAGAGTGATGTTTGGCACGAAACTGCCGTCCATCACGTCGATGTGCACCATATCAGCCTCATTGGATATTCCTTTGATCTCCTCCGCCAGTCTCCCGAAATCAGCCGAAAGAATTGATGGAGCTATCTTTACCAAAGCATACACCTGCTCTCATTTGTATTGCCGCCTTTCAGCCTCACGCAGCTCTTCTAGGAATCTCAAGTAGTGCGAATAGCGACCGGTGTCGACCATGCTGGTTTCCACTCCATCCTTCACGGCGCAATCCGGCTCCCTGTCGTGGAGACATCCTGCAAATCTGCACTCCAAAGACAGCCTCGCAAACTCAGGGAAAGCGTGGGCCAAGTCGCGGAGCGCAATCCCTGTTATGTCCAACGATGAAAAACCCGGCGTGTCGGCGACCAGCCCTCCAGCACCGAGTGGAATTAGCCTCACTTCTCTGGTGGTATGCCTCCCACGTCCTATCCTCTCGCTCAACTCCCCCTCAGCAAGATCATGCCCGGGTTGCACCATGTTAAGGAGAGCTGATTTGCCAACCCCCGACGGCCCGGCAAAGACCGATGTCTTGCCGGCAAGAACGGCGGAAAGAGTCTGTATGCCCTTGCCCGTCCTTGCGCTGGTGGAAATGGTCGTGTAGCCGATGCGAGAGTAAAGCTCAAGTAACCATCTGAGACTCTCAGGCTCGACAAGGTCAACCTTGTTGATGCAGATGACTGCGTCGAGCCTCGAATGCTCTACCAACACGAGGAACCTGTCGAGGAAGTAAGGATTGGGATCCGGCTGCGTAGCGGCTACAACCACTATCGCCTGGTCCACATTGGACACATTAGGCCTGATCAGGTATGTCCGCCTGGGCAATACCTCCTCAACTACGCCAGCATCGCCCTCGCGGGAAATCCTGACATAGTCGCCGACTGCCACTCCCTCTTCGCGTCTTTTCACGTTCCCCCGAGCAACGCAGGGGAGCGTTTCTTCGTCTCCGTCTGGTAGAACCCAGCACAGCCCGCCCGAAATCCTCAGAATGCGCCCGTTCTCATACATCTTGCGTTCTCACAGGGTACCCGTCTACCAGTACTTCAATCTTCCCCGGGCCGTATACCTCGACGGTGTGGCGTATCCAATCACCAGGCCGATGCGACCTTGGCCCGTAGCTCGTGCGTTCGCCATAGCCATCGATAACCTTGATCACTATCTCCTGAACATCAGCCCCCAGCTGCACCTGGTAGTTTACGTCATAGCTCCGAGAAACCATGTCGATCTGCCCTCCGCCGTCTTCCAGTGACGGAGAAGAAGACGGGGATGACATGGACCTCTGTGAAACCACCAAGTCTATCACTGTTCCGGGTTCCGCTGTTTGATATGGTCCAGGGCTCTGCTCAATGACTGTGCCATCCTGATAGAACAAGCTAAACCTTCTGCTTACCTCGCCCACTTCAAAACCTGCCAGCGTCAGCGTTTCCGTGGCCCGCTCCAGGGTCATCCCTACAACAAGCGGGACTTCAGGAGGGGGAGGCGGCGGACCCAGGGACATGGTGTAGTTCACAGTAGATCCCCTCGGCACATACGTGCCGACCTCCGGTTCCTGAGCTATGATTCTTCCTGGCTTCAAGTCCTGGTGGTAACCCTCGCTTTTCGAGCCCAAAACCAGGTTTGAGGCTTCAAGCTCGAATCTGGCTTCCCGCTCAGTCTTGTTGAAAAGATCCGGAACCGTTACCATCTCGGGACCCAGGCTAACTATGACCCTTACGGGCGAATGCACCTTACGCTTGGTGCCTGCAGGAGGATCCTGCTCAATAATGCGATTATACTCGATATTGTTATCATACCGCTTTACTGAAGAATCCAGGGCGAGCCTATTTCGCCTCACAAGGCTTTCTGCCTCCGGCAACGTCTTGCCGACTAGCTCCGGGACCAGAACCTCTTCCACTTGGATCCACTGACGGAACGAGTAAATAGCACCTACAACAGCTCCGGCCACCACCAGCATGACGACGAGAATGGTTGCCCACGTCTTTGCCTTACGGCTTACCCGTGGCGGCGTCTCGTGATCGTTTCCCAAATCGAAAGCCTCCCCAACTTTGTCGAACGGTCTGGTGATGTTGAGGTCATGTTTATCTTCGCTGTTGCCGGCTCCAGAGTAAGGTTTGACCTTCCCTTCTCGGGCTACCCTGCCGGCTACATCCTCAGCCTGCCGCGCCTCGGGGAGTTTCTGTCCCCCCGTGGGGTACGCACGCAGTATTGCGTTCCTGAATGCCCTGGCTGTTCGCCATCTGTCTTGCGGGTCCTTGGCCAGGGCCCTCATTACTACCCTCTCAAATTCAACAGGCACAGCTCTATTATACAGCGATACAGGAAGGGCGTCCTCCTGCACATGCTTGAGGGCAACAGCGACCGGCGTATCACCGGCAAACGGAAGCCTGCCGGTGAGCATCTCGTACATGACCACACCCAGAGAGTATATGTCAGATTCAGCAATAGCAGAGGCGCCCCGGGCCTGCTCCGGAGAAGTGTAATTGACAGTGCCGATTACCTTCCCAGTCTCAGTGAGGGCGCTCGCCGAAGCAGCGCGCGCTATGCCGAAGTCCGTTACCTTAACATGGCCATCCCTTGTTATTAGAATGTTATGAGGCTTGATATCACGGTGTATCACGCCGCTGCGATGCGCATGTTCCAGCGCATCCAGAATCTGCATACTGTAGTCAGCCGTCACATCTACAGTAAGCCTGCCATCGCGGACGATAATGTCATTGAGAGTCTGACCGTCCACCCACTCCATAACAATGTAGTTCGAACCAGAATCCTCTCCCACGTCGTACACGTTGACTATGTTAGGGTGAGACAGAGCCGCCGCGCTCTGGGCCTCCCTCCTGAACCTCTCCCTGAATTCCGAGTCTGAAGCGTATTGGGGCCGCAACACCTTAATGGCCACGACTCGATTCAGCAGGGTATCCTTCGCGCGGTACACAATGGCCATCCCGCCTTCGCCGATGGTGTCGAGTATGGAATATCTCCCTCCCAGAATCTCACCGGTCATCTGCTCACCTCCCAGTTCCAGTCTTAGAGTCAAGAGCTGCCTTCAAAATGTCGCCACCCAGGGGCGCAGCTGCAGCTCCGCCCGCTCCGGCATTCTCCAGGACTATAGCCACTGCAATCCTCTGGCCGCCACTCGAGCCAAACCCGGCGAACCATGCATGGGGGCTGCCGTGGGGGTTCTGCGCTGTTCCAGTCTTGCCTCCAATATTATAGCCCCACCGCGCTGCAGAGCGAGCTGTCCCGCGCTTTACTGCCTGAACCATCCCCTCGGCAACAACATCAGCGGATGAAGGCGTCATAACGGCTGCAAGTGCCTTTGCTCTGGTTGTCATGACAGGGGGTCCGTCGGCCGCATGTACACTTGCAACTAGATAGGGCCGCATCATTACTCCCCTGTTTGCAACAGTCGCCGCCATCATGGCTACATGCATCGGAGTGACAAGGAGATCCCCCTGGCCTATGGCCAGCTGCCCAATCGCGTCACCGCTGACGTCAGTATCTCGCACCTTAAGATTTCCCGGCGGCGTCGGAACATCCAGTGGGATACTCCTATCAAAGAAGAAACGTCGCAGCTGGTCATGGAGTTTCGGCCCCAGCCTGATTCCAAGATCCACAAACGCGGTATTGCACGAGACCGACAGGGCATCGCAGATGTCTATCGTCCCATGGGCTCCGGCAGGATCGTGGATGACGGTGCCTCCGGCCCTTATGGAGCCCTCACACTCGTATGCCTCATCGGGGCTCGTCACTCCACAATCGAGCGCTATCGCAGCCACAGCCATTTTTATGGTGGACCCTGGCGGATACATCCCGCACGTCGCGCGGCAGACCAGAGGCGAATCATCTCTCGACACTATGTTGTCCCAGGCAAGCTCCAACCCTTTCATAGAGTACCACGGGCTGCTTGCAACAGCAAGGAGTTCCCCGGTCGTTGCATCGACCACGATTGCAGCGCCCCTGCGTCCCCTAAGCGCTGACTCGCATGCCTTCTGGATCGCAACATCGATCGTCAGTCGGACGGTGCAACCATGGTCAGGCCGGTCTACAAGCGTTGACAGCAAGCCTGTCATGTCGTACGACCCGCGCCTGCCCGAAAGNNCGAAAGCCATACATCATACGCAGCCTCCAGCCCCGACTTGCCAAGAATGGGGTTGGCATAGCCTACAAGCGGGGCCAGGGAATCCGGCCCACGATACACCCGCATTGAAAGCCCTGGCCCGACCGAATCACATATCACATTCCCATTGCGATCCAGAATCGATCCCCGAACCACATCTCTTTCAAGATTGGCCACGCGGGGATTCTCGGGGGTGGCAGAAAGCTCATCCGCCTGTATCACCTGGTAATACGTTGCCGCAATAACCAGGATCGCGCACCCTGCAATCCATGCCTGTAAAAGCCTGCGTATCCTCTGGTTCAATTTGGACCGCCCCCACTTGCTGCAAGAGGGCGGCGTGTTGAGCCCAACAGTATCCCGACGATCGCAAGGCTCGTGACCATAGAGGTCCCGCCGTAGCTTGCCAGCGGAAGCGTAACGCCTGTAAGGGGCAGCACTCCCAGATTCCCGCCGATGATCACAAAAGTCTGCACAGCTATTATGTTGGCAGCGCCCACAGCAGCCAGTGCACAATACCTTGAGCTTGCACGCCGAGCGCATGAATAGCCATGCCCTACTAGCAAGAAGTAGATGGCTATCAAGCCGAGGGTTCCGCAAAGCCCGATCTCCTCGCCGGTGGCCGAAAACAGCATGTCAGTGACGGCCGCCGGAATCAGCCAGGGAGATCCGCATCCGTAGCCTCGCCCGAAAATCCCGCCACTGGCCAGCGCATAGAAAGACTGGGCCATTTGGTAGCCCGAACCTGTTGCGTCGGCCCATGGATTGAGCCACGAAGAGAACCTGACGCCAATGTGGGGAAAGACCTGCCCGGCCACGATCACGGCACACGCTCCGATCCCTGCCGACACCAGGGCCATGACTCTGTTGCCCGTGGCCGCGTAAGCCATTGCCACACATGATATGTATATGACCATTGCCGTTCCTACGTCGCGCTGGGCCACAGTAAGGAGCATCACGGCCCCCCACATCAGGATGATTCGCCGGGCTTCAGCACAACCCCATATTTCGCTTGCCCGTGCGCGAGCCTTCGTCCCAGGATCAGCCGTAAACAACTTGGAAAGCCCGTCTGCACCAGCAAGTATGCATGCGATTTTGGCCACCTCAGAGGGTTGGAATCCCATGTCGCCCACAAATAGCCATGACCGAGCCCCTCCCCGCTCCTCCCCTGCAACCAAGGTAAGCACCAGAAGGGCAATAGATCCGCCCAGGGCCAGATGTCCCATGCCCTCCAGCTTCCGCCGGCTCTGGAGAACAACCAGAGGAATCATGATAGCCACGCCAAGCCATATGAAAGCCAGCTGGCGCACGCCGAGGTCAGGCCTGAGCCTGTATACTGCAGGGTAGCCCATCACTACCGCAGCCCCGGCCAGCGGCAGCAACACCTCATCTCCCTCGAAACGCCCTGCAGCAAAAAGAAGGTGAGCCAAGGCAAAGGGCACAGACGAGGCGAAGCAGTAAGCCACTTCCGGCCCGACAAGCTTCCCACTTTTGCCTAGCGAAAGGGAAAACCCTGCCGTAAGCGACATGAGCATCACTATTCCCATAAGCGAACGCTCGGCATCTCTGACAAAGCGCGCACTGTCTGAAGCATTCGGCACCTGGTTGCCCTTTTCCGTCATGGGCTGCGCCCTCCTGAATCTGAAGCGCCAGAGGCATCCAAAGGCTCCGGCACAAGGAGACTCGAAGACGGAACATCAGATTCCTCAATCCGGACAATGACCACAGTTATGTTGTCATGTCCGCCGCGCGCCCGAGCCAGCTTCACAAGTCCCATACATGCCTTGTCAGGATCATTCGACATACCGACCGTCCTGGCTATCTCATCATCTGAAACAATGTCGTGCAGTCCGTCAGTGCAGAGCAATACGGCATCCCCGGGCATGAGCTGGCGTTCGCCTATGTCTATGTCAAGGTTCTCAGAGAATCCGAGCGCCCTTGTAATAGCATGTCGCCCGGGATGGCATTCCGCTTCCTCAGGAGTTAGCAGTCCGGATCGGAGCAACTCGCCAACTACCGAATGGTCATCGGTAAGTTGGACGATAGAGTCTGCACGGATCAGGTAGGCCCGGGAGTCGCCAACATGGCCAACTTTCAAGACTCCCTCACAAAGGGTGACGACCGTCAGAGTAGTGCCCATTCCCTCAAGCTCGTCGCGGTTTCGCGATGCCTGGATCACCCTGTGGTTCGCCTTGCCAATACAGTTTGCAATGTCGAAAGCGGCTGAACCTCTCTCCCCATACTCCGATGCAACAACTTCAATTGCAATCTTGGATGCTACCTCGCCAGCCTTGTGCCCGCCCATACCGTCAGCCACAGCGTAACATCTGGAAGCGGCAAAATACGCATCCTCGTTACGGTCGCGCACTAGGCCCACATCGGTAGCAAACCCAACCAACAAGTCTCTCACCCCATCCAGGATAGCATGCACAATCTCAAACTACGTCATCTACACCAGCATCAGGCGAATCCTCAGCTGATCGATGATTGAAGACCTGCTCGATGCTTGTAGAATGGGACGCACCATCACTCGAAGCATCGAGAACGAGCACCCGGCAGACGCGGTAAAGGAAGATGTACAGCACAACTACGCAAGCTAGCCTGAGAGCTGCCAGCGCAACACGAACCATGTCTGACCTACCCCTTTCCTCGCCTCTTGTCGGAGGCTCGTTCGCCCTCGCCCCGACCCCACCTGCGCCGTAGCTGGCCACAGGCTGCATCTATGTCGGCTCCCATTTCACGCCTGATAGTAGTCTCAATTCCTGCAAAACGAAGTGTGCTGGCAAACGCATCAATCGCCTCCCGTGAGGGACGAACAAACCCGGTCTCCTCCACTGGATTGAGCGGTATTATGTTCACATGACATAGTGTGCCCCTCACCAGGCTGGCAAGGGATTCGGCATGGGCTTTCGAGTCGTTGACTCCCCCAATCAGGCAGTACTCGTATGTAACGCGCCTTCCCGTTGAATCCGCATAATCCGTACAGGCATCAATTAGCTGGCCAATGGGATAAACCTCATTTATCTTCATCAGCGAAGACCTCGTGGAGTCGTCAGGAGCATGAAGGGATACCGAAAGCGTTACCGGAAGCCCTTCTTCAGCAAGCCTGTGTATGCCCGGCACGATTCCACACGTCGAGATGGTGATGCGCCTGTAGCCAATCCCATATCCCCGCTTCCAGTTTATCAGCCTCACGAACTTCAATACGTTGTCGTAGTTGGCCAATGGCTCTCCGCTTCCCATCATGACGACTGAGCCAACCCGCCTGTCCTGACTGCCGGTGGCAATATCCAAACTCACTGCCAGTATCTGATCTACCATTTCGCCGCACGTCAAGTTTCTGACAAGGCCTCCGAGGCCTGACGCACAAAAGGCGCAGCCCATCGCACAGCCGACCTGGGATGAAACGCACAGGCTTAGCCCATAGTCATGCTCCATCAGCACCGTCTCGACTGCATTGCCATCGGCCAGCCCTATTAGGTACTTGGTAGTGCCTTCGGCCGACGACTGCACGGCCAAGACCTCGGGAGCACACAAAGGGCTTGCCTCTGCAAGTGCCCGACGGAGAGAGCCAGGGAGGTTCGTCATCTCATCGTATGACGTGACTTGCCTGCCATGAAGCCACTCGAGAACCTGGTCGGCCCTGTACGCCGGCTCGCCCAACGAAGCAAATAAGTTTCTGCATTCCTCATATGACATGCTCTTTATGTCCACAGTCTTAATCATTCCACCAAACCGCCATAAATCCTCTGTATTTCGACACCCCGGCTCAAGTCGGCCCGGCATCCCCAGAGCCGCGTGCAGAGCGGAGTGCCGAATGGCAGCGAAACAGTCCCCTGCCACCATAGCACGCATGAAAGGCGATCCCGGCCCGCAAAAAAGGAGGATCGCCTTTCGCTCAATTTTGACAGCCGCAACCTTAGATCGCGATCAGAGGCATCTTGCCCCACCTGTTGCGCAAGCATCCTCCGTCATTCAATCTCGAGCATGCCTGCACGCCGGCGCGTGGGCGCGTGGGCAGTACCCGTCACATGGACGAATCAGGCGCCGCCCCGTCTGACATAGGGCTTGCCACTTGCAGCCGGAGGAACCGACCGCCCGATTATTCCTGCCAATGCCGCCATTGTGACAATGTACGGCGTCATGATCAAGAACTCTCTTGGTATTGCAGTAAAGCCCCAGTTTTGTGCCGTCAGCTGAAGTCCATCCGCAAGACCGAACAGGAGTGAGGCCCACATCGCCCCGACCGGAGTCCACCTACCGAAGATGACTGCCGCCAGAGCTATGAATCCCTTGCCCGCACTCATGCCCTCTCTGAATAGAGACAGCTGGCCAAGGGATAGAGTGACCCCTCCCATTCCTGCGAGAAATCCGCTCAATATCACACATAGATACCTAATGCCCGAAACGTTCACTCCAACTGTATCCGCAGCCTCCGGGTGTTCACCACAAGCCCTTATTCTCAAGCCGAGCGGTGTCTTGAAGATCACTATCTGGGCGATTATCACCACTATGAACGCAATGTACACGGGAGGCATATTCCTATAGAAAATATCACCAATAAGCGGGACATTCTTCAAAAACGGAATAGTCCATGACGCAAGGCCGGGAACCGGCTCAGTCTGCCCAGCCCTATGGAATATGGCTCTGAGCAAGTAACCCGTTAGCGCAGCCCCAAGTATGTTTATCGCCACGCCTGACACAGTCTGGTTAGCGCGGTGCCGTATGCATACCCATGCATGTAAGGCAGCTACAACAGCTCCCGAAAGAGCACCTAACCAGAAGCCTAACCATGCGTTGCCAGTCAGGTGGGAGAAGAGAACGCCCATGAATGAGCCGATCAGCATCATGCCTTCTAACCCTATATTGACCACGCCCGACCTCTCTGAGAACACCCCGCCCATGGCTGTCAGTATCAGAGGCGCAGCTAGGGATACAGTCGTAGCCAATGCATCAGCCATGAAATACAGGAACTCCATCTTAACGCGTCTCCTCCTTCCCAGCAACGTCCAGCTTCGCCATGCGGCGAATTGGAAGCCAGCCCTCGACAATCCCTTCGGCAGCCACCAAAAACACTACTGAGGCCTGGATAATGCCTGCAGTCTCCTTTGGAACCGTTGCCAACAGCTGCATCATCTGTGAACCCCTGTTCAGCACTCCAAAGAGTGAAGCTGCCGCCAGGATGCCGTACGGGTTGCCCTTTGCAAGCAATGCTACGGCTATGCCATCAAATCCAAAGCCTTCGAAAGCGAAAAGGTCGAGGAACTTGTACTGAATTCCGCACACCTGTATGGCACCTGCCAGACCAGCCATGGAACCAGCGATAAGCATTGACCTTGCCATGGCGGCCGAAACGTCAATGCCTGCATATCGTGCAGCTTCCGGATTGAGACCCACCGCCCTTATCTCATACCCCTTCGTCGTCTTGTAGAGCAGGCGATAGATGAGAATGGCTGCGACAACCGCAATTATGATCCCGGAGTTCACTCTGAACTCAGATCCATGCCCGCCGACAAACCTCCATAGCTTGGCGGCATCTGCAATCTCAGGGCTATATGGAGATGCCAAATTCGGATCCTTGATCGGACCATTAACCAGATAGTGGGAGAAATATAAGGCGATGTAGTTCATCATGATGCTATTCACTACTTCATGCACTCCGAATTTGGCCTTCAGGTAGCCTGGAACCGCAGCCCAAAGCCCGCCAGCAACCATGCCCGACAGGATCGTAAGGGGAAGATGGATTATGCGCGGCAGCCCGGTGAGGGTATAACCGACGATAGCAGACGCCAGCATACCCACTATCATCTGGCCCTCTGCACCAATATTAAACAAGCCTGCACGAAACGCTACTGCGATTGAAAGGCCGGTACATATGAGGGGCGTAACATAGACGATCGTCTCCGAGAGATTCACCGGCGAGCCAAAACAACCGCTGAGCAATGCGCCATAGGCATCAAGGGGATTGGCACCCGTAAATAGCATGAAGACCGCCCCTATCGCCAGCCCTACGAGTACTGCAATAACAGGGACAAGCAGCTCACGCCACCACGCTTTGCTTTTGCTGTTCATGCTCATCTGCTCTCGCCTCCTGCCGCCTTGTGCTGCGGACCGCGCATTGCCCCTGCCATCATCAAGCCCAGCTCTTCTTCTGTTACAGTATCAGGATCAGCTATGCCGACTATCTCGCCTTCATAGATCACTGCAATTCTATCTGCCAGGGCCATGATCTCATCAAGCTCAAGTGAGACAAGGAGAACAGCTTTTCCGTCATCCCTTGCCTCTATCAGTTTTCTGTGAACAAACTCGATGGCGCCAACGTCAAGCCCCCGTGTAGGCTGAGCAGCCACTATCAACTCAGGCTTCCGCGAAAGCTCCCTGGCAACTATTACTTTCTGCTGGTTTCCTCCTGACAGAGACCCAGCCGCAACCTTCTCGCTTGGAGTTCGCACATCGAACTCCTCAATCAGCCGACGCGCCTCTTGATGGATGGTCTCCCAGTCAAGCTCTCCCCGCTTGCTGAACGGAGGCCTGTAGTAAGTCTGGAGCACCATGTTCTCTGCAACTGTGAAATCGAGGATAAGCCCGTGGCGGTGGCGGTCAGACGGTATGTGAACCACTCCGGATTCGAAGACTTGCCGCGGGGGAACTCCAGTCACATCACGGCCGTTTATCACAACGCGTCCAGATGATGGTCGGCGCATCCCCGTTATGGCCTCCACAAGCTCACTCTGACCGTTTCCATCAACACCTGCAATCCCAAGGATCTCACCTGCTCGCACTGAAAACGAGACTCCTCGCACTGCAGGAAGATGCCGGTGATCGAGCACATGTAGTGTATCTATCTCCAGTATGCTCTCACCTGGGCTTGCAGGGCCTTTTTCAACAACGAGTTCTACATCGCGGCCCACCATCATTTTCGCCAGTTCCTGCTGAGTAGTCCCTGGAGTCGCAACAGTGCCGATTGACTTGCCCCGCCTGAGCACAGTTACATGATCTGATATGTCGAGCACCTCTTTAAGCTTGTGGCTGATGAATATGATCGATTTGCCCTGCCTGGTGAGGTTTCGCATGATCTCGAAC
>DMOT01000046.1 GCA_003456765.1 Bacillota bacterium | reverse complement strand
ACCGAGAAGGGGCCGTGCGCGTGCGGAGATGAGATCCGCCCGGCTGCGCACGGCCCCTTCTCGGTGCAATACCGCATCTGATTTCCAGTCGACTCGTTGTGCGAAGATGACATTTTGGGGGAGTTACCGTGGTTCTCGACTTTTCCATAATACCGGGCATCATGCCGGCTTTGATGGCCGGAGCCAGGATGACCATTGAGCTTGCAGTTATAGCAGTTGCCATCGGCCTTGTCATAGGTTCATTCGTGGGAATAGCGCGAGTCAGTGGGAATCGCATGGTCAAGATCATTGCCAGTATATATGTGGACTTCATCCGGGGGACGCCCCTCCTTGTGCAGCTGTTTCTCGTCTATTTCGGGCTGCCGACACTGATACGCCGGCCTGTGCCGGCGTTTGCGGCTGCTATAGCTGCCATGGGCATAAACAGCGGAGCCTACGTGGCCGAGATAGTGAGGGCGGGAATACAGTCGATAGACAGAGGACAGACCGAGGCGGCCAGATCTCTGGGGCTTACCAGCGGTCAGACGATGAGGCACATCATTTTCCCGCAGGCATTTCGGCGGATTATCCCGCCGCTGGGCAATGAGTTCATCGCGATGCTAAAAGATTCGTCGCTCGTATCCGTAATTGCGCTCGAAGACCTTCTGCGAAAAGGGCAGGTCGTGATTACCAGAACATTCAGGCCCTTTGAGGTTTATACGGTAGTGGCCCTGATATACCTTGTGATGACATTGGTCATTTCCAAGCTTGTAAGTTGGTCAGAAAGAAAACTGAGGACGGTTGGGTAAATTGATTAAGACTTCTGGGCTGAAAAAATCATTTGGACACGATGAGGTGCTGCATGGGATAGACGCAACAATCAACCCCCACGAGGTGGTGGTAGTCATTGGACCGTCAGGCTCCGGCAAGAGCACCTTTCTGCGCTGCCTCAACCTGCTGGAGAAGCCGTCCGCAGGGGAGATATACTTCAACGGTCAGCTGATAACCGCTCCCGGAGTGAATGTTAACGAGATACGCCGGGAGATGGGGATGGTGTTTCAGAGCTTTAACCTCTTCCCGCACCTCACGGTGCTTGAGAACGTTACCCTTGCACCGAAAACGGTTCGGCACATCCCTCAAGGCGAAGCTGATGAGATTGCCCGAGACTTGCTTCGCAAGGTGGGAATTGCCGACAAGGAGGGCGCTTACCCGCAAGAACTGTCGGGAGGGCAGCAGCAGCGCGTCGCCATTGCCCGCGCCCTTGCCATGAAACCCATGGCGATGCTGTTCGACGAACCCACATCAGCACTGGACCCGGAGATGATAGGCGAGGTTCTGGACGTTATGAAAACCCTTGCCAAAGAGGGCATGACTATGGTGGTGGTCAGCCACGAGATGGGTTTCGCCGCGGAAGTTGCCGATCGCGTTCTTTTCATGGATGCCGGGTTGATCGTGGAAGAAGGACCGCCGGCGCAGGTGCTGGGCAACCCGCAGAACCCGCGGACACAGGCGTTCCTTGGGAAGGTGTTGTAGGCGCGCCCTCATCACATCAGGATTGGTCTGAAGCACAGGCCATGCCATTCTGCCCCGGGAGCCCAAGGGAACTCCGGCAGGACAAATGACGTGGCCTTTAGAATCGGTACACAATGACATGATCCGGACATACCCAATTCCACAGGGAGTTTAGCCTGATGGACAGGAGCCGTTTCCTTTCATTCGCCAGCTTGCTGGCTTCCATCCTTGTGCTTTGCCTGGCAGCGGCTGGATGCAGCATAGGCGACTACACCTATGTGGAGCTTCCGGTCAGAGCCTCCTGGGAGTCGCCCTTGCTTCGCACGGGTGTCGCTTCGGATTACGTGCTCACTTCCAGCCTGGGAAGGGGAGGCGAGCTAAGAGTGCAGCTCGACCTCGGTTCCCTGCCTGACGACCTTGAGCCCGAGTCCATTGTGCGAGCAACACTGAAGCTGCCCTGTCAGTCCTTCTCTCGAGTGCCGGGCACCGCTCTGTTTGAAATATACATGGTGATGTGGTCATATGATCCGGGAACAGGTGAATGGCCTGACACTCCCGGGTTCATTTCTCTTCGCGAGCTTCCTTGTGATGACAACCCCCTCTCCAGCGCCAGACTTACTCATGATGCAGGATGGGAAACCCCGAAGAAGCCTTGTTGCCCCCTTGCCTCTCAGTTCTCTTTAATGAATCTGGCATAGTGGCCTAGCCTCCGTTCGTACACATTTCAACGGAGGGATTTGAATGGAAAGAGAAAAACGGGTTTTCGTGAGGACTGGTAAGGCAGGAGGCGAAGGGCGAGTGTCTGCTGGTCCGACTTCATGTGCGACGGAAGTTGTCAAAGAAGGAGGGCGCAGCCGGGCATGGAAACCGGACTGGGCTGCGGTCTGCACCCGGTTTGGCAGGCAGCCTCTCCTCAAGTTGGCTCGAATCGGCGCCTGGTTTTTGCTAGTCGGGCTGATCCTCGGAGTAATATCAGGAGGGGTATTCGTAGGGCCCTTTGGGGCGTACATTAAGAAGCCACCGCGCGCCCCAATAGATTGCGAGCCCGACGATGAAGTTGTTCCCGTAAGACCTTCGCCAGGCTACCGAGCTCCCAATTTCGTCGGCAGGCTGCCTGACGGCACAATAGTCTCACTTGATGATTGCGCAGGCATGCCAACAGTGCTCGTCTTTTTTAGAACTGCATCTGCGCCGTCCATCGCCCAGATGCCAGCCGTCGACCAGCTCCATCGGGAGCGCAAGGGACAATGCCGCGTTATGGCCATAGCCGTGTTCGACAGAGAAGACGATGTGGGCCGTTGCGCAAGCGCAAACGACTGGAGCGTGCCGATGATTGCCGATACCCGGGGCGAAATAGCTCAGGCTTATGAGATTACTGCGTTGCCCACCACGTTCGTCATAGACGCGCAAAGGGTCATAAGGGATCTCAGAATAGGCACAATGACCCATGCTGAGCTGGAGCGGGCTGTCAAGCTTCTCTATTGAATACAGCCTTGAACATCAGAGGAGCCCCGTAGGTTCCCCATAGTGCCATCACAGCGTAGCGCAGCATTTGCCAGAAAGAGCCCTCAGGCAGAATAGCCTTTAGCCCGTAACGTATCCCCATAAGAACAGCCAGACCCCACAGAACTTTGACCACCTGAATGAGGAGACAGGCTCTGACGTCATACTTAACGTATTCCTTCTCCAGAGCATAGCCGACACCAAGGCCCATGGTGAACCCGAGCAGGCTCGCGGATTCCCTGGCCAGTTCGAAGCTGATGGAGGATAGGGCAAAGGCCACGCCAGGGATGACTATTGATGCCGCCACGGCGGTGCCCACCGATATCCTGGTTTTGCGTTGCGCCAAGATATGCTCCAGATACATATAGAGCTGGACAATGATCAGCCCCAGGGCTGTGCCGACAAGCACATCCGTGGGGTAGTGAACTGTTGCGTAGACCCTGGTAAGACCCACTACGGCGACAATGATGACGCTGAGCGCAGTGAACCACGCGCGTTTCACTTGCCAGGCAGAATAAGCCCAGAAGGTGGACGTCCCCTGTGCGTGGCCGCTAGGGAAGGACCATCCCGTCCCTGTGTTAAGCAGGTAGTCGGGGGCATCAAGGTGGGGATATGCAACATAAGGACGCGGTATTTTGAAGATGAACTTAAGTCCGACATTTATGTAAGATGAGATGGAAGTTATCATCCCCAGACTGAATCCCAGGGACTTGTTCACACACCAGTAAATGATAGGTATGGCGATCATGTAGAAGGAAACCGAGCCCAGGTCGGTTACGACTTTCACTACCTTATCGAGGCCGGGAGTAGCGATACTCCGAAAGAACTCAAAGACCAGAGAACCTGTCAAGATCGACCACCTCCGGATGACGATTTCGTCAGGCGAAAGCAGAATCCTGTTTTTAGGCATTGGGCTGCCTTTGCGGCAAACCTCAATGCTGGGGGTGGAATAGCGGGCGTGACACCATTGGCGAGCCAGGCTAAACCGGAGGGGTGTGTGCTGGGCCGAGAATCATGTGTCGAGCTAATAATACAGGTCAACAATCCTTGAAACCAGCAGGACATTCATATTGTCTATTAGAAACATCGTCTCAAGGAACGCTAACGTGTGCGCTCGCATGAGTTCACAATGCTCGTGTATGGATACACAGGGGTCTATCTCTGAGACATGGATGAAGAAAAGATGAAGACGAGGAGGAAAAAGCACTTGATACTTGGTCTTGGTGATGTTATGATAGATGCATATTTTTTCACACCCGATTCGCGCCACCCCCGTACCGACACTGTTGGCCGTGTTGAACTTGCGGCTGGCGGGTCGGCTGCGAACTTCGCCGTCTGGGTGGCACGCCACAGCCACGCATCGGGGCTCATAGGCCGTGTGGGGGATGATTTCCTTGGCCATGCCTTGGTAGAGGAGCTGGAATCTGAAGGAGTCCAGCCCTTCATTGTATTCGACACCGAATGTGGCACTGGGCGAGTTGGTGTGATCGTCTCGGAGGACGGCGAACGCGACATGATCTGTGATAGGCGTGCAAACACCCGCCTGTCGCCTGATGACATCCCTTGCGAGGCTATCAGGAAGGCGAGATGGTTGCACATATCCGGATACGCGTTCTTCGAGCCTGGCCCGGCCGGAGCGGCCCGGAGGGCCATGGAAACAGCGTTGGCAGCAGGCGTTCCC
>DMOT01000226.1 GCA_003456765.1 Bacillota bacterium | reverse complement strand
ATGCGAACGGGAGCCCGTTGTCGCTGGAGGAAATAGAGAAGCGCCATATCAAGGCGGTTCTGGAGCAGTGCGATTGGAACAGGACTCAGGCAGCCAAGGTTCTCGATATTTCAAGGCGCACTCTGCTCAACAAGATAAACAAGTACGACTTGTAGCCCCCTTATTCCGTATGGGGGCTGTTGCAGTTGTACTCTCTGCCTTTCTCAAGTACAACATCTTGCCATTAGGATGTGATCGCCAGTGGAAAGTGCGCGTATGAGATTATGGATGCCAGGAGCGATGTTGGCCGTTCTAGTAGCGGCCAGGTTTGTTTATGGCTGGTTTGTTCCCGTTGCCGGTACCTGGTGGACGGCGGCTATCGATGCTGGCCTCGTTGCATGCATCTTTCTCCTGGTCTACTACTATGTGAGAGTAATCAACTCCCGCATCGAGGCTGCTGAGACTGTTGCAGAGCGCGTGGGCCACCTCGAATTGGTGACCAGGGAACTTGTGGATCATGAAGCCATGATGAGGGAGGAATTAGTCCGCGGCCATCGCGAGCTGAACGAGAGGATCGTCAGGCTTTCGGGCCTCCTCGATGCAGGCAGGGAGCTTGTTGGCGCCAGGGACCTGGAGGATGCCCTCCAGCACGTAGCTGACATGGCGCGCAGCGTGATGGGCGCCGACCTAGCGACGATCCGAACGAGCATCGGAAATGAGAATCTGAGTGTCGTGTCTTCGGATACAGATGACGAGGATGAGCTCCTGTTCCGCTTTTCTTCACAGATTGCTGCGCGCGGTGCCGGGGTTGGAGAGCTCTCAGTCGAGTTTGCCAACATCGATCCAGGCAATGTGGACGCCGGCAATCTCCTTGCCATCATATCTGCTTTCGCAGGCGCTGCTATTGAAAACGCGGTGCTCTACCGCAACCTGACAGATGCCAATGAGAAGCTCCAGGTGTCGCGCAGATATGCCGAAAGGCTGGTTGAAGAGGTGCCTGTGGGAATGGTGGTGATCGACGACGAATTCGATGTGATCACCTGGAACCGCGCGTTGGCCGAGAGCATTGGGGTCCCTTCACATGTTGCAGAGGGTATGAGCCTGTCTGACATCTTCACAGGCACAGACATGGAGCAGTTCCTGGACATGATTGAGGAGACGGCAAGCGGGACGGATTCTACAGTCATAGAGACATTAACCTTGCGCATTAAGAGCGGAGAAGATTACGTTTTCAGGGTGATTGTGTCGCCAGTGGAACGGCTATTCGGAGAGAGCCAGGGCTTTATCATCATGGCCGAAGACGTAACTGACAAGGCGCGCCTGGGGGAGCAAATGAAGCAGGCGGAGAGGCTGAAAGTTCTGGGCGAGTTTGCTGCAGGCATGGCTCATGAGATAAACAACCCCATGGGCATCATCTCAGCGTGCGCCGAGGTAATGGCAAAGAAGCTTTCACGTCGCGGACCTGAGCTTGAGGAGTGTGTAAAGACTGCCCGGATAATACAGGATGAAGCCATAAGATGTTCGTCAATAGTCAAGAATCTTCTCGGATTTGCCAGACAGAGCGAGATGAATCCTGAAGAGGTGGATATCAAAGGTCTTCTCAACCAGACAGTTGAGTTCATTAGTGGCCGCGCTGCCGCAGCCAATGTGGAACTGGTTCTTGACGTCGATGATGATTTCCCTCTGATGGTTGGCGATGCGCATCAGCTTGAACAGGTTTTCCTCAATCTGTCCATCAACGCCATAGAGGCCATGCCCGATGGAGGCCGTCTTGAGATATCGGCCCGGTGTGACGGCGATGAGGCAAGGGTCTTTTTTTCCGATACAGGGCCGGGGATCAGGGACGCTGCCGCTCACAAGCTTTTCAACCCTTTCTTCACAACCAAGGCCGGCGGCACAGGTCTGGGACTAGCAGTAAGTCTGGGTATAGCAGAGCGCCACGGAGGCAGGATCGATATTGGAGCTTCCGAAGCTGGAGGCGCCTGCTTTACTGTTATTCTCCCTCTCACTGCAGGCGCCTGGGAGCGACACCTGTCTTTCGATATCGAGAAACACTTGCATGCAGGTGAGCAAAATTTGCCCACCGACAAAAACAAGTAAAGCTCCTGACTTCTCGGGCCCTCTGCCCGTCCGGAAGTCGCAGGGACGCCGTACCCCAAGCTTAACGGGCCTTTCCGCGAAAAGACGCGGGAAGGCCCGTTCGATTCGTTCCGGTGGCATCATTATTGCATCTAACTTTGGTAGAACTTGTGTCTCTATTTCGAAAGGTGGCATTGCGCTATGAGAATCCTCGAATCGAGAACCATGGAAGTGCTCGGTGCTGCGCTGGATATCTCGTCTGCCAGGCATGAGGCCATTTCGCGCAATGTGGCCAATGCCAACACCCCTGGATACAAGGCGAATGACGTGGATTTCAGCGAAACTCTGCGGCAATCCATGTCCCTGTCTGGCACGTCCGGTTCTGTTGGATTCAAGGCTACGCGGCCGGGGCATTTCGGTTCGGGCTCCCAGGCGGGGCAGTCTCTGGCCGTGGTCATGTCGCGAGACCCTGCCGGGCTCTCCATGAGGGTGGACGGCAGCAGTGTAGATATCGATCTTGAGATGGCCAAAATGGCGGAGAACGTCATTCTGTATAATACTGTGTCACACATTCTGGCCAGCAAGTTTGGGATGTTGAGATATGTAATCAGTGAGGGGAGGCGGTAATGCATGGCTCTGATGTCGAGCTTTGGGGTGAGCGCTTCAGGAATGTCTGCTGAAAGGCTGCGTTTGGACGCCATTTCCAACAACCTTGCTAACATCAATACCACACGAACGCCTGAAGGCGGCCCGTACAGGCGGCTCATGGTGATGTTGGAATCGGCCGCCGGCGGAGGAGTCCGCGTGGCCAGAATCGAGCAGGACGATTCGCCGCCGATGATGGTACATGATCCGGGACATCCAGATGCCGGACCAGATGGGTATGTGGCAATGCCCAATGTAAACCCGGTGCTGGAGATGGTCGACATGATCACTGCCACCCGGGCATATGAGGCCAATGTTGCTGCGTTCAATGCGGCCAAGTCGATGGCAGCGAAGGCGCTGGAAATAGGAAAGATTTAGTTGCGCAGGTTAGGGTGGAACCCACGCATGGAGGTGCAAGCGGATGCCCAGGATTGATGGAATAGGCGGCGGCAGGGTGCCTGCTGGCGTGTCGCCGAGTTCATCAGATGGTGGCACAGACCTTGTTCGCGCTTTTGGCGACGTGCTCGAGCAGGCGCTCGACACAGTGAACGACATGCAGTCCCGTGCTGACAGGCTCACTGAGAAGCTTGCTGCCGGGGGAGTCAATGACATCCACCAGGTGATGATCGCGGTGGAGCAGGTAAACCTGGCTCTCCAGCTTACCATGCAGGTGAGGAACAAGGTCATCGAGTCATATCAGGAAGTAATGAGGATGCAGATATAAATGAGTATGCCCGCGAGCGGTCAGGAGGACACGACTCAGCTGGAGGAGTCTGGATTCATGTCCGGCTTGACAAGGAAGCAAAAGATTATAGTCGGCACCGTCGCCGGGGGAGTCTTGATAGCCCTCATAATCCTCATAGCACTGGGTTCATCCAGAAGCTATGCTGTGCTCTACTCCAACCTGTCTACTGAGGACGCCGGGAGGATCGTCGAGCACCTCAAGGAGTCGGGCGTAAGCTACAAGATCGCCTCGGGCGGACGCACGATTCAGGTGCCGGAGGGCCAGGTGTATGAGCTCAGGATGGAGCTTGCGAACAAGGGGTTTCCGCAAGGCGCCGGCGCCGGGTTTGAGCTCTTTGACAAGACGAGCCTGGGCGCCACTGAGTTCACTCAGAAGGTCAACTATACCCGTGCGCTCCAGAATGAACTGGCAAGGACGATAATGACGCTAAACCCTGTTGAACAGGCGAGGGTACACATTGTGCTCCCAGAGGAGAAGCTCTTCTCAGAACAGCAGAAGCCTACGACTGCGTCGATAGTCCTCCAGATGAGCCCCGGCACATACCTCCTGGACGCGCAGGTCCGCGGGATTGTCCATCTATCTGCCAGCGCTGTTGGGGGCCTTACCCCTGAGAACGTGACAGTCCTTGATACTGACGGGAATCTGCTATGGCGCGCCAGCAATGCGGAGGCCGCTTTGAGCAATATGACTACGGCTCAACTTGAGGCAAAGATGGGTTTTGAGCAGGAGATGCAGCGGAGAATCGAGACGATGCTCGACCGTGCATTCGGCCTTGGGAAGTCAGTAGTGCGGGTATATGCCGACATCAACTTCGACAGCGCAGAGCGAGCGAGCGAGATTTACCAACCTGGTGAGGGCGGGCTGGGAATCCCTGTGGCTGTCCAAACAACCCAGGAAGAGCGGATTGGAGAGGCAGACGCTGCCCGGGGCTATGCGGGAACTGATTCGAACGTTCAGGGCTACCCTGCAATCTCTGGTGGAGGCGAATCCAGATACGTCAGGAGCGAGAGCACCACTAACTACGAGGTGTCCAAGGTCATCCACAAGGAGATCATCGCTCCGGGCAAGGTTGAAAGGGTTTCCGTTGCGGTCATGCTCGACAGGGTGATGCCAATGGACCGCGTGGAGGAGATGCGGCAGGTGATAAGCGCGGCAATTGGCATACAGCCGGAGCGGGGCGATCAGATAGCCATCACTACCATGGAATTTGCCAGGGCCGCAGACGACAGCGAGATGCTCGCGTCGGCGGAGGAGATGGCGAAGGCAGACAGGCAGGCCTTTATTATGCGTATTGTGAAGTCCCTGACTCCGATCATTCTCGGGCTACTGGTCCTTCTTTTTGCTATGTCGTTTTTGCGGACCTTCCGCGACCAACCTGAATACGCCACTGAACCTGCTCTTGTAGGCAGGAAGGTCGATGAAGTCCTCACAGAGGAGGTGCCTCCGGAACCGCTCAGTCCGGAGCAGCTGGCTGCCCTGGCTGCAGAGAAGCAGAAGGCAGAAGTGAGGCAGGGAGTCGAAACGATGGCCCGTAGGAAGCCGGAAGATGTGGCAAGGATCCTCGAGACATGGATGTCGGAAGAGTGAGAGGCGGGTGTAGGCAGGGATGAATGTTGCAAGAGGCTATGCCAGCGGAATACGGAAGGCGGCGATAGTCCTCGTGTCGCTGGATTCCGAGACGGCTGCGTCTGTGTTGAAGCATATGAAGGACGACGACATAGAGCAGCTGACGCTCGAGATAGCGACTCTTGGCAAAGTCACCCCTGCCCAGCAGGAGAATGCTCTGGAAGAGTTCTACCAGCTTGCCCTCGCTCAGGAGTACATAGCGCAGGGCGGAATAGATTACGCAAAGCAGATTCTGGAGAAAGCGCTTGGAACGGCCAAGGCCATGGAGAACATAAACAGGCTTTCAGCCAGCTTGCGAGTGACGCCTTTTGCATTTGCGCGAAATGTCAGCCCTGAACAGCTCACTGGTTTCATAGAGGGCGAACACCCACAGACTATCGCGCTGGTCGTTGCCCACCTCAGGCCTGACCAAGCGGCACTGGTCATGTCGGCGCTTCCCCCCGACCTCCAGGCTGACGTAGCGCTTAGGGTGGCCCAGATGGAGGGAGCGAGGCCTGAGGTTATCAAGGAAGTGGAAGAAGTTCTGGAGCGCAAGCTCACTACATTCGGAACCCAGGAGTTTCAGGCGGCCGGCGGGATCAAGTCCCTTGTAGAAGTTCTGCAGAATGTTGACCGATCTACGGAGAAAGCCATCTTAGAGAGGCTTGAGGAGGAGAACCCGGAGATCGCTGAAGAGGTCAAGAACCTGATGTTCGTCTTCGAAGACATCGTGTTCATGGAGGACCGCTACGTGCAGATGATCATCAGGGAAATAGACAGCAGCGATCTGGCGCTGGCGCTTAAGGCAGCCTCCGACGAAGTCAAAGACAAGATTATGCGAAACATGTCAGAACGAGCCTCAACCATGCTCCAGGAGGAGCTGGAGTATATTGGCCCTGTAAGGCTCCGCCAGGTTGAGGAGGCCCAGATGAAGATAGTGGCGATCATCAGAAAGATGGAGGAGGCCGGGCAGATTGTGGCTATCCGCGAGAAGGGGGATGAGATGATTGTCTAAAGTCATAAAACGGACGGCTATAGACGATGCTTTCGTCAGATCCCCGGCGTTTCTTCTGCCGACGGAAAGGCCCGGACTCTCTTTGCCAGAGCGCGGTGAGGACGAATTCGTGTTGGAAACAGAGGACGATGCCGCGACCGTCATAGAGAAGGCGGAAGCCCGTGCCAGAGAAATCGTAGCCAGATCTCGGCAGGAAGCAGAGAGGATTACTCAAGACGCGGCCGCCCGGTCGGAACGCATCGCCAGGCAAGCAGAAGCCGAAGGTTATGAGCAAGGGCGTGCTGCCGGGCTTCTAGAGGTCAGGGAAGCCTATGCTGAGGCGCTGGATGCAATAAGGTCCACAGCTGATGCAATAGTTGACAGCGCAGACGCCACGGTCAGCCAGTGCGAGCGGGAAATAGCTCGGCTTGCTGTCGCAGTGGCCGAGAAACTGATATGCAAGACCTTACAGGAGGATCCTGAATCGGTGCTTGCGGTGGTGCGAGAAGCTGTGCGCCGGACTGAGGGCTCCCGAAGTGTAGTCATCAGAGTATCTCCTGAGGATCTCGGGATGATTGCCAGCGCACGCGATGAGTTGATAGGCCTTTCGCCTGACTTGCGAAACATGGAGATCGTGGAAGATACCAGGATTGAGCGGGGCGGATGTTTTATAGAGATGGAAGTTGGGGCGGTTGACGCCAGAGTAGACGAACAGCTTCGCGACGTGGAGCTGTCGTTCCTGGAGGAAGCGAAGTATGCGGGCTGATCACGTTTCGTCTGTTGCACCAAAGGCTGTAGATTTCCACAAGTATCATGCGAGGCTCAGCAGCCTTGACACGATCAAGCAGCGCGGCAGAGTCGCGCAGGTTATTGGCCTTGTGATCGAGTCGGACGGGCCCCATGCACAGGTCGGGGAGATCTGCTCCATATATCCTCGGAATACTACTGTGCCTGTAATAGCCGAGGTAGTGGGGTTTCGCGAGAACAAGCTTCTTCTGATGCCGCTTGGAGAGATGGAGGGCATTGAGCCCGGAAGCGAAGTCGTGGCCAGCGGCAAGTTCCTGACGGTACGGGTGGGCGACGAGCTCCTGGGCAGAGTCCTTGACGGGCTTGGCAGGCCCATGGATGGGCTGGGCCCGATCCACGCTGCGGTGGAGTATTCGGTGTCCAGTCCGCCGCCGAATCCTCTGTCCAGGCCGAGGATTGTGGAACCGCTCCCGCTCGGGGTTCGAGCCATAGATGGGCTGCTCACGTGCGGTTGCGGTCAGCGTGTGGGAATATTCTCAGGAAGCGGGGTCGGCAAGAGCACTCTGCTCGGCATGATCGCGAGGAACACACGGGCTGATGTGAACGTGATTGCCCTGGTTGGGGAGCGTGGGCGCGAGGTTCTCGAGTTCATAGAGGGAGACCTTGGTGAGGACGGGCTTGCCCGATCTGTGGTGGTTGTGGCGACGTCAGACACTCCGGCGCTTGTGAGGATCAAAGGAGCCATGGTGGCCACTGCGATTGCCGAGTACTTCCACGACCGCGGGCTCAATGTGATGTTCATGATGGATTCGGTTACCCGTTTTGCCATGGCCCAACGCGAAGTGGGGCTGGCCATCGGCGAGCCGCCGGCAACGAAGGGTTACACACCGTCCGTCTTTGCGCTCCTCCCCAAGCTGTTGGAGCGTTCGGGGACGAGCGAACGCGGCACGATTACCGGTCTTTACACTGTGCTAGTGGACGGCGACGACTTGACAGAGCCCATTGCCGATGCAGTAAGGAGCATTCTGGACGGGCACATAGTTCTATCTCGCAGCCTTGCCGACGGCAACCATTACCCCGCCATAGATGTGCTGAAGAGCGTCAGCCGCGTCATGGACAACGTTGTTTCGCCGGAACAGAGAAGAGCTGCGGGAGTCTTTCGGGATCTGTTGGCCACGTATCGCCAGGCAGAAGACCTGATCAATATCGGCGCATATGTAGACGGGTCGAATCCGAAGATAGACGAATCGATTGCGGCGATCGATGGATTCAATAAGTATCTGCGACAGGGTGTTGAGGAGAAGGCCTCATTCGATGAGGCAGTCGAGGGCCTGGTCGCAGTCGTGAGCTAGGGGGATCGGAATGGATACTTTCACTTTTCGACTACAACCGGTCCTGGATCACAGAAGACGCCTGGAGGATCAGGCGAAACAGGAATTTGCCCAGGCTAAATCGCGGGAGCTCGAGGCCAGAGAAGCGCTGACCGATATGGAGTACGCTTTCGGTGAAGGGCAGTATGAGATGGCCGAGGCGACGCAGGACGACATTGACCTTGCTGAGGTCTCTGCATGCCAACGATATCTGACTCGGCTCAAGACGGAGATGTTGAATCAGAACGATCTCGTCGCGACACTGCACGTAGTCTCCGAAGAGAAGAGGACAGGCGTTGTAGACGGGATGAAGTCCCGCAAGATCGTGGAGAGGCTGAAGCAGAGGCAGTACGAGCAATTCATGATCGACATCAATCGTCTTGAGCAGAAGCAGACAGACGAGCTAGCTACTACAAGACACGGGAGACAGAAGAAACAGACGTCGCATGCATGATGCGCTGGCGGCACGAACGAGCAGGCTTTCGAGCGCATCATACATACAATCGGGTGAAAGGAGGTGATAGACCAGATGGATGGCATGACAGCGATCCTTGCCCATGCCGGCCTGGAAAGCTCCGGATCGGCTTGTTCTACTGGCTCAGTAGCCCGCTTGTGCACAGGCTTTGGGCCAGGCGACATCCAGAGTTCAGGAGCATTGGATCAGCCGTCAGAATTCTTGCAGATGCTGCAGGAGGTGTCGGAAACTGCCACAGATAGCGAGCTGGAAGCGTCAAACCGTGCTCAGCCGTTGACAGGCGAGGAAGATGCTGAGCTTCAGCGGACGAACAGGCTGAAGAGCGCTGCTGCTCACGGCAAAGATGGGCCGAAGCCGGATTCGGAGGCTGGCGAGGCGGCGGACGGCAAGATGTCGGATGAAGATGAGCTAGATAGCGGGGCGCCTGTTCTCGTCGACACAGCTTCTTCTCAGGCACACCCTGAAGCAGCAGCTCTACAAGCTTCGGCAATGCTGGCGGCAACGCCTACGTTGGCACTGGATTCAGCTGACGCATCTCAATCTCAAGAGTCGGCCTGCTGCGATGAGTCCTCATCGGGCGAGTACATTGCTCCGATGTCGGGCGGCGGTAGCCGCCACGGAGAAGGAGGTTTCAGTGTCGACTCATCTGCCTGGCGGCATATGGAGACGGCGCCAGCTTCTACTGCGCAGACTCAGACCGGAGCAGGCGAAGTGCGAAGAATCGGTGGCCAAAGCCACACCCGGCTTGCTCAGGGCCGAAGAGGAGTCGAGGCTCTCCCTGGCAACAAGGGAGCTGCGAACGTCCGTGCGCAGGCAGTGCTGATTGCCCCGGAGGCAGACGAGTCCAATACTCCTGTGGACCTACGGCTATTGGGCGAAAGAGTGCATGCAGTCGGATTTGAGCATGCGGATTCTAAGGGAGGCTTGTGGAACACAATGCCTGTCCTGGGCGATGGCGTGCTCTCAGATAGTGTGGAGTCTGCCCTGTTCATCTCAGGAGCATTACGCACGAACGACCCGGGCCCGCAAGGCCTGGCTGTGCAGATGGAAACAGCGGGTCGCGAGATGAAGGATGGCGGGCCCAGCAAAGTGCTCCAGAATGCCGGGATGTGGGCAAACCGGGGCTTCGATCTCAGCAGCACAGAGAGAAATGCCGAAACTACGGGTAGTGTCAAGCCGTCAACGCCTCTTCTGATCCGTGGAACCGGAGCCCGTGCAGATGGGGATCGCATCCTGGATCCTGTGGCGGCTCCAGATGGCACATTCGCTGGTGCGCCCGGCGAAGGCGGTGTCGTAATGGATGTGCCAGATCCCATTGGAATGGAAGAAGCAGAGCAGCTCAAAGAGGCTGCACGGGAGATGGCCAAGGACGTTTCGCTCCTTGCCAGAGCAGAAGCTGCAGACGGAGGAATCCCGGGAGTCCTGAATGCACAGAAGAGCTCCAGCGGCTCATATGCAAACAGCATGGCTGATGGAGACTATGCTCATGCGAGCAGGCTCATTGGAGTTGAGTATACCGGGCTGAGTGATGGTCTTCCCTCGCCTGGAGCGCTTAGCGCCGAGGGGTATGGCAGAGAAGACGCCGGGCTTTCCGCCATAGGCACTGACAAGGCAAGATTCTCAGACGCAGAAGTGGGAGGCATCGATGATATCGCTGATGGTGTGGGGGTTGACATAGTAGAATCCACACCCAGCCCAAGCGAAAGGGCGTCAAGTGCCGTCGGCTTTGAGCTTGAGGCCGAGGCAATTGAATCAGGCGTTCGGTCCGGTGCTGACCGCGTAAACAGGCTTGGCCTGGGCGAGATGAGAACGAAGGCGTCAGAGCTTCAGGCGGACGCGCATGGAATCCTCAGGGAGGAAGAGCGTCCGGCATCGTGGGGGGCTGCTCCCAGAATCCAGATCGAAGATGGCCATGTAGGTGAAACGGACACGGACCACGCGATTACGACAACCGGCTATGGGCCCAGGGACGCCTCGGACCGCAAATCGGAGACTGCAGAATTCGGTCTGCAAGAACCTCAGGATCCCGGCCGAATGCGGGTTGATCTTGACGGGCTGAGGAAGGATCCGGGGAAGATCGAGACAGGTACGGTGCCAACCGAACGTATGCCGTCTGATAGGGAAGAGTCCTTTTCCCAGGAGGTTGCTCCAGGAACCCGGGTTGAAAACGGGCCTACGGGCGAAGCGGGCCCAGGCCGCGGGGCTGCCACAGCCGACCATGCGTATGGGCTGGAGGCTGCCAGGGGGCGGATGGGTCATGATGCCAGGAGCGGTTCGGATGCCCGATCCGACGAGCGGTCGTACGCCAGGCATGAGGCCGCCCTTGAGCGTGAATCGGAGCCTGCGCAATCCGGTTCGCGAAGAGCCGAGGGCTTGGATGGTGTGCAGATAGCCCGGAGCGGGCTCAGGGCGAGCCCGGGGGAGATGCCTGTTGGCACAGGGCCGACAGATGGGACGCCGCCCGCAGACGCGAAGGCTCTTACCAATGAGGCGGGACGTTCGGTGATGCAGCAGATAGCTGCGCACATCGAGGCCAGGCGCAACAGCCGGTCCGGAGAGTTCAGGGCGAAGCTCGTTCCTGAAAGCTTAGGCGAGGTTCAGATACGCATAAGGGTTCAGGGCAGAGCCTGCACAGCAACGATCCGGGTGGGCAACAGTGAAGTCGGAGATTACATCGAAAAGCACGGTGCAGACCTCAAAGCCCTCCTGTCAGAGAGCGGGATAGACCTTGCGGACCTCTCGGTGTCGGTAGGATCCCACTCATCATCTCGAGATGCCGGGGGGCAGGCACAAGCGCAATATGCATCTGCAGCTTTCGCAGACGGCGGGCGCCGGGGCCGAAGAGAATACGGTCTGGACAAGCCGTGGCTGGATGATACACAACCGCAAGATGTGATCGCGGCCCGGGAGATCCCGCGCGCGGCAGTCTCCATGAGGCCGGGATACGGCAGAATCGACTATTTTGCATGAGGGGGGATGCGAATTGTACACTTCCAGAGCTGCCAGTGTAGGAACTTACACGGTTCCGCAGGAGAATACACCCAGAAAGACTCTGGGCAAGGATGAATTCCTGATGCTTCTGGTCACACAAATGAGGAATCTGGACATAGGTGAAGGGTCCTCAAATCAGGAGTTCGTGGCGCAGATGGCTCAGTTCACCCTCTTGGAGGAAGTCCAGAACCTCGGCTGCTCTCTGCAAGAGCTGATGTGCAGGCAATTGATTGCAGAGGCCGGGTCTTTCGTGGGAAAGGAAATAGAGGCGTGGATTCCCGGCTACGACATGCCCGTTGAGGGCAGGGTGGATTCGGTGGAGGTGATCGGTGGATTACCTTACCTGGTGGTTGGGGATATGAGGATCAACATGGCGTACGTTACCAGGATATCTTAGGGGTGTCGGCAGATGACGGCTGATAGGATAGACAGAATAGTCAATCAGGGAATGCCTCAACGCCCGGTTCCTGTAGGGCCGGGGAGGCCGGTGGGGCCTCAAGCGCCGGTGGCAGGCGGCACGGGCACAGCCTTCCAGGATGTGCTTACAGAAGAGCTGTCCCGCAGCGAAGTCAGATTCTCGGCTCATGCACGCTCCAGGCTCGCTGCCCGCAGGATAGATCTGGGGCAGGAGGACCTTTCGAGGCTGGAAGGCGGCGTGAGCAAGGCTGCCGCAAAAGGGGCTCGCGAATCCTTGATTCTCCTGGACGATAAGGCGTTCGTTGTTAGTGTAAGAAATCGAACAGTTATCACTGCAGTCGATGGAGAGCACCTCAAGGAGAATGTCTTTACCAACATTGATTCTGCGGTGATAGTCTGAACCTGCCGATTTGGGCTGGACCTCTATGAGGAAGCCCTGGGCCGCCTGGGACTTGGGCGGTCCGCGGAAAAAATGATATGGAGGTCGAGAGGATATGATGCGTTCAATGTTTGCCGGCGTGTCGGGAACCCGCGCTCATCAGCTGCGGATGGACGTGATCGGCAA
>DMOT01000175.1:1877-2826 GCA_003456765.1 Bacillota bacterium | reverse complement strand
CTCAACCCGGCCCAGCGCCACACCACAGTCAGCACCGCTGCACACGCCCTTTACGAGAATGCCAGCCCGTATCACCTTTATGAAGCCGGCGGCATGCTCGATCTGAGCGAAGTAGAGTATGAGCAGGTGGACGAGAGAACTGTCAGGGTATCGGGCAGCAAATTCATCCCTGATAAAACCTACCGAATCAAACTTGAGGCTGCAGCCAAGATGGGCTACAGAACCATATCGATCATGGGGACTCGGGACCCGATTCTCATAGATCAAATCGATGACTATCTCGCAAACGTCAGAAACACTATCCAGAGACGCGTCGACGACGCCTTCAACGGCGAAGTCAAGCAGTCCGACTACCGTCTTGGCTTCCATGTATACGGAAAGAACGCCATCATGGGCGAATGGGATCCAAACAAGGACACAACCCCTAATGAACTGGGAATAGTCATTGACGTAGTAGCGGATACGCCCGAGCTGTCGCAAGTGATACTTGCCTTCTCCCGAACGTTCACCCTTCACCACGATTTCCCGGGCCGCAAGTGCATAGCCGGCAACATGGCAGTCGCATTCTCGCCCTCTGACATCCCAATGGGACCTGTATACAGATTCAGCATGGAACATCTGATTGAGCCCAAGGATGCCTACGAGATGTTCAGGACCGAAATATTCGATGTGTAGCGAAGCTGAGGAGGCATAATGCAATGAAACTCAAAGATTTGGCGAAAGTCATTCGCAGCAAGAATGCTGGTCCTTTCTACGTGACACTCGACGTGATGTTCTCAGACGCCGAGACTTATCAGAAAGTCAAAGCAACTGGGACTCTCAATGCAGACCTGATAGCCAGCCTGTATAATGTAGCACCCGATAAGGTCAGATTCTTTGAATACGACCCAGCCTATTCGTTCAAGGCTACTATCCCTCGAAGAATCGTCAGCGGAGATTTCGGCGATAC
>DMOT01000175.1:0-1860 GCA_003456765.1 Bacillota bacterium | reverse complement strand
GTCAGAATCAGACTAGAATACTGGGCATGGAAATCAAGTACTACCTAATTGCGCTGGCCATATGCATCGTTGGAATGGCGTTCGGCTTTGTCGGAAAGGGCATGATCTTTGCAATACCGCTGCTTCTCGTCCTAAGTCACGGATTGACAAAGATCGGCGACAACATACCTGTCTGGAAAGACTGGGTGGGCGGCGGCGTCACTCTCACTATGTTTGCCGGCGCCATACTGGTGAAATTCATCCCCGAGACCACTCTTGAGACTATCAAGAACTTCTATGTTGTGGACGACTTCCTCGTCTTCACCATTGGCAACCTGCTCATCTGCAGCATCATGGGGATGGACCGGAAAGTCCTTACGCAAGCCGCAGTCGGTTTCCTTCCTACAGTGCTTGCGGGAGTAGTCTGTTCCTATCTCTGCGGAGGATTGATCGGCGCACTGCTGGGATATGGATTCTGGGACGCGATACTTTACATCTCACAGCCTATCATGGGAGGAGGCATGGGAGCCGGCGCAATACCGATATCTAAGATCTACGCCTCAGCCGGCCTTAAGGACGCAGACGCGTATCTTTCCATGCTGGTCGCCGCAGTCGTTCTCGGAAACATCATTTCGATCATCCTGGCAGCTGTCCTCAACAAGCTGGGCGAACTCCGACCCGAGCTTACCGGCAACGGCCAGCTGGTCAAGTCGGCCAAAACTGCCGCTCAAAGCGGGCCAAAAGCCGCAGAAGCCCAACCAGTGAACCTTACGCCCGAGTCCATAGGCATGATCATAGTGTGGATAGGGGCATTCATCATTCTTGGCAATCTTGCGCGCAAGGTTATCCCTGTGAACATCCACCCATACGCATGGATGATCATCCTTGCATGCACTGCCAAGATCCTGAACCTGTTCCCGGAGACGTTTGGTCAGATTGCCAAGGCGTATCTGCCCAGATATGTGGCTCTGGCAATGCCCCCAATCATGCTGGGGGTAGGACTCTTCTACACCGACCTCGAGCAGTTCGCAGCCAGCGTATCGAACCCGACATTCGTCTTGATCTGCCTGGCTACCGTTGTTGGAGCAGTGCTTGGTACCGGACTCTTCGGTCGTCTGTTCAAGTTCAACTTTGTGGAGTCTTCGATGGCGGCAGGGCTCTGCATGGCAAACATGGGAGGATCAGGCGACCTTGCAGTTCTGTCAGCTGGTAAGAGGATGGGGCTCATGCCATTTTCTCAGATATCGTCCAGACTTGGCGGGGCGATCGTCATGATAATCGCCGGAGCAATGCTATCGCTTCTTAGATGAAAACCTGGCTACCATAGTGCAAGGCTCCCTGTCCGCTCAAACGGAGAGGGAGCCTTCTTCGTATGTAAGTAGTGGATATAGGCTGCTGGAGGCGGGATTCCTCCTACCTCTCCCCCAGCGCCTTCTCTATGACTCTGGCGACGTAGTCGATTTCATCCTCTGTAAGGTTGTTGTAAAAAGGTATGGCTATGCTCGTCCGCCCCAGCTCTTCAGTGACAGGGAAGTCGCCCTCCTTGTACCCAAACATTTCCCTGTAGAATGGCTGCAGGTGTATTGGAGTGAAATACGGACGGCAACCAATCTGGGCTTCGCCAAGCCTTGCCATTACGTGATTCCTAACCTTCGACTGCATCTCAGGGGTCTTCTCGTCCCATCCAACTCGAATGACATAAACAAACCAGCTCATCCTGGTGACTTCCTGCGCTATGTGGGGCAGCTGAACCCCGTCAATCTCGCCCAGCCGCTCCCTGTACATCTCAGCCACCGCTGCACGCTTTTCAATGATCTCGTCTATGCGCTGCATCTGTACAACCCCGAGCGCCGCTGACATCTCATCCATTCTGTAGTTGTA
>DMOT01000027.1 GCA_003456765.1 Bacillota bacterium | reverse complement strand
GCTCGGCTCTCTCCCAGGTCTTCATCTCCCCAAGCTCCAGAGCCTTCCTCTGGCATCCGCAACTTACTGCCACAAGATACGGAATTCGCCTTCCCCACACATCCGCTGCATCCTCTGTCATGCCCCCACAGCATGAATGGTATACGGCGTCAATGAGACTGCCATTGTATGTCACAACAAGGCCGTCCGTCTCCTCCACCGCTGCGATTATCTTTCTTATATTGCCCAGGTAGCCTGCCACTCCCCATTTTCTGAGGAGCTCCTCTCTGGAGTTCCAGGCCTGGCAGTGGGAAGGGTCACTGCAGATGACCGCTCCCCTATGCGCGTCGCGAGAAGCCGAGTTCTCCTGGTTCTGCAACATCTTCCGAACAGTATAAGTGCGGGCTGCCACAGCTTGCGCCTTCAGGGCCTCCAGGCCAAAAGAGGCAGGCATCTCTGCAGCAACCACTCCCACTAAGTAGTCCTCTAGAGGCATTTTTCGTACAGTTTGCGCTTTAGCATCCCAAAGATCCACCCATAGGGATACTTTCGAACCGGGCGTTGCCTTTGGCCGAACAAATAAGGCTATGGTCCCGGGTATGACTATTACAGCAATGACGCACATCGAGAGCAGAAACCATGTCATTCGGGACACAGACGTACATACCTCCCCTGCCGGATGAAAAGCTGTACAGTCTATGCCCGAGCGGCAAACGTAGAACAGCAGCTCGCCGGCACGAGATCCCGTTGCGGGCTGCCAGCTTGTCGCTCGCTGTCACTTAGTTGTCTTGTCTTACACACATTCTGCAGGCCCAAACTGATGTTCCAGACGGAACATGTTCCATGCGGCCACTTTCTGCATGGCCGGCAAACAGCGTGTTCCAGCAGGCCGAGTTATGCTAGAGCACACGGTGTGAATTGATACTCCGTACACAGGCTACGCAATCTCGGGATTCTCTTCCCCTCGGGACTTGCCCCGGCCACAGGCAGGCGAGAGTGTACGTTTGGCCCGGAGGGTAGCCATCCACACCGGCCTCTAAGTAAGTCTCAACAAGTTTCTGCCCCATTGATTAGCTTGCACTATAGTGCCTGTTAGACGCACGTTTGGCGTCTAAGTAAGTCTCGGTGAATTTCCGGGGAATCCACGAGTCTGCATTACCCGCAATTCACAGCCTGGCCACTCGATCAGGCCAAGATGCTTCTTGCGAGTTATCCGGCTCCGTCCTCCTGCTTTGGCTCGGCGGATGTTCCAAGCATCTGAATATCTCCAGCGCGCTCGCGGCAGCGACATGAGGATCAAGAGTCCGATGCCCACTCGCCCACAGACTGACCCTCCAGTATGTCAAAATCTCCAGGGTACAATATGTGGGCAGGTCACTTCCCTCAGAAACTGACCTGCCAGTAGGCCACCCTGCCCTGGAAGCATAAAAAAAGGACGCCTCCCAAAAGGCGTTCCCTGTATCCAGGTCTCAATTTGCAGCAAGATGAAATCTTCGCTAGACCGCGCGTTCAGCCTCGGCAGAGCCAACTCGCACAATGTCAGCCCCAACCGAGGCCAACTTACTATGGAAATTCTCATAACCTCGGTCAACGTGGTAGATGTCTGACACCTCGGTCTGTCCTTCAGCAGCAAGGCCCGCAAGGACCAACGCTGCACCAGCTCTGAGGTCAGTACACTTTACCTGGGCGCCGAGAAGCTTGTTCTGCCCCTCTACAATAGCAGAACGTCCGTCTATCTTGATGCCGGCACCCATGCGCATGAGCTCTGCCACATGCATAAACCTGTTCTCAAAGACTGTCTCGGTTATCACAGAAGACCCCGAGCACGTAGTCATCAAGGCCATGAACTGCGCCTGAAGATCAGTAGGGAATCCTGGGTACGGCATTGTCTTGATATCTACACCCCTGGGGCGGCCGTTTCTTTCCACGAACATGGAGCCGTCATCATTCTCGTTCACTGTGACACCGCACTCGCGGAGCTTCGCAGTGATCGGCTTGAGGTGCTCCGAAACTACGTTCTCTATGACAAGCGAACCCCCGGCGATTGCAGGAGCTATCATGAAGGTTCCCGCCTCTATCCTGTCGGGAACCACCATATATGTAGTAGGCTCAAGCTCTGGCACACCTTCGATTCGCAAGACGGTAGTTCCCGCGCCCCTCACATGTGCACCCATAGAGTTCAGAAAGTTCGCAAGGTCGACGATCTCAGGCTCTTGAGCTGCATTTTCTATCATCGTAGTTCCAGATGCAAGCACAGCAGCCATCATGATATTCTCAGTAGCTCCGACGCTGGGAAAGTCCAGATACACTCGGGCACCCTCGAGCCTGTCTGCTCTGGCCTCTATCTGTCCGTATCCTATTTCTATTTCCGCTCCCAACGCGGCGAAGCCTTTCAGGTGAAGATCAATGGGACGAGAACCTATTGCACACCCTCCGGGAAGTGCGATTCTGGCGCAACCCATGCGCGCCAGTAGCGGCCCCATAACCAGAAAAGATGCCCGCATCGCCCTGACCAGATCATAAGGGGGCGAAAATGACGAGATCTCGGTTGCATCTACTGTGACCTTGTTTCTTGATCTGGATACTCGGGCGCCAATAGATGACAGGACCCCGCACATGGTCTCGACATCCAACAGTTCCGGTACATCCTCTACCGTAGAAGAACCGCCGGAGAGCAGTGAAGCTGCAAGAATCGGCAAGGAGGCATTCTTCGCACCCCCCACGCGCACTCTGCCGTGGAGCGGCACACCGCCTTTTATAATGAGAGAACCCACTATACCTCCTCCAATCCCAGAACAAGCAATCTGCTCCCTGCGTAGTTTAGCACCGGGCGTATCCAGAGCACAACCGGGAATATCTTCCCGACACTATCTGGGCGTGAAATCGGAAGGCCTTTCATCAATGAGCCCGTAATGATGGAGTATTCCCATAACCGTTCTGCGAGCTGCGTTGCCGTCACCATAAGGGTTAGGGGCGCTCGCCATTATTCGGTATTGTTCGTCATCTTCAAGAAGAATACCTGCTTCTTCCCTGATCCGCTCCCGGTCTACCCCGACGAGACGCAAAGTTCCTGCTCTGACTCCTTCCGGCCGCTCCGTTGTTCGCCTTAGCACGAGAACCGGTTTGCCCAGAGCCGGAGCTTCCTCCTGGAGCCCTCCGGAATCAGTCATCACCATATAACAGGCCTCCATCAAGCCGACCATATCGGGGTAGCTAACGGGATCGACGAGATGGCATCTTTCAACCCCGCCAAGCTCACGGATTACGGTCTCTCTAACTCTGGGGTTCAGATGGACCGGCATTACGACCACAGTATCAGGGTAGTCAGCCAGTACATCACGAATAGCTCTACAGATGTTGTGCATGGGCTCGCCTATGTTCTCGCGCCTGTGCGCGGTTGCCAGGATCATCCTCCTGCCCTCAAGATCCAGTGACTTAAGTTCGGGGTCGGAGTATCCCGTTCGGCTGCGAGCAACCTGCATTACTGCATCGACTACAGTATTCCCCGTAACGTATATGCTCTCGCGGGGGAAATTCTCCCGAAGCAAGTTCTCCAGGTGGTCAGTGGTAGGCGCAAAATGCACATCGGCAAGGCAGCCCACAAGCCTCCGGTTCATCTCCTCCGGAAAGGGATCGAATTTATGGCCCGTACGCAAACCAGCCTCTACATGGCCTACTTCAGTCCTGCAGTAGAACGAAGCTAACGCCCCGGCAAAGGCTGTGGAAGTGTCTCCATGAACAAGGGTGATGTCAGGCTTCTCACGAAGAAGCACTTCCTCAAGTCCGCGCAAGCCTCGCTCTGCAATGTCGAAAAGAGACTGGTCGTCTTGCATGACCCCGAGATCATAGTCGGGCGAAATGCCGAACACTGCAAGAACCTGGTCCATCATGTCACGGTGCTGCGCAGTCCCCACAGTCACAGAGCATATCTTCTCCGGATGCCTGGAAAGCTCCGCAACTACGGGCGCAAGCTTTATCGTATCCGGCCTGGTGCCAAAGACAGAAAGGACTTTGATCCGTCCCATTCAACAACCTCCAACACATCAATAGGCAGAGCACGGAAGCCCGGCCTTCATTCGCCCATCTTTCGGCGAGGCCCGAGTCTCATGACGCCAGACTTCTCGCCTGCAATTATGAGGGCGCCAAATGCAATAACTGCTCCCCCAAGGCCAACCCGTGGATTGACGATGACCACTCCGCACGCTGTTGCTGCCAGAAGTCCGCTCACCGCATAGATAGTAAGTACAGCTTCGTGCTGGGTCATTCCCATAGCCAGCAGCCTGTGGTGCACATGTTCCTTGTCGCCTGTCGATATGGGCACGCCCTGGCGAACGCGCTTGAAGATTACGAAAACCGTATCCAGTATTGGAACTCCCATTACCAACACAGGGACTGCCAATGCCAACGTTGCCGGAGTCTTCAACGCGCCCATGGCAGATATTCCGGCTATGGCGAATCCGAGGAACATGGCTCCTGCATCGCCCATGAATATAGAAGCAGGGTTGAAATTGTAGTACAGGAAACCCAGAGCGCTTCCGGCCAGCGCCATTGACATGATAACGAGCTGCATTTGGCCGGTCCGAAAAGCAGCAAACGCCATTGCGCCGGCGCCGATGGCAGATACCCCGGAAGCCAAACCGTCCAGACCGTCGATGAAGTTGATAACGTTCATGAACGCTACAAGCCAGATAATCGTGAGGGGTATCGACATCGGCCCGAGATATATCATTCCGCCAAGTGGATTTGTTACAAATTCGATCTTGACTCCAAAAAGAACGAGCACCACAGCGGCTGCAATCTGGCCGCAGAGCTTCGTCCTGGGATTGAGCTCGCATATATCGTCCCACACTCCGACGGCAACTATGATAGCGCCGCCCAGAAGAAGTCCGATAGTGTTTCTATCAATTCTTGCAAAAATGACGCACGCTGCAAGAAATGATAGATATATTCCCACCCCTCCAAGCATGGGCACAGGAACCTCATGTACACGTCTGCCTCTTGGACGGTCGACTATGCCCCGCTTCAAGGCAAAGGCCCTTATCTGAGGAGTGAGCATAAATGATGATGCAATTGAGAACAGGAAAGCCGTTAGATACCTGTTCAAGTTGTCGCACTCCCGTCGGTTCTGCATAAAGCCGTCGCAGTACTATTTCAGAGCTGAGATCTCATTGTTGAATGCGAGACAGTTCTACCCCAGCCTCCTGCAGCATTTCATATGCTAGTCTGTCCGGATACTCACCTGCGAAGACGACTCTAGCCACTTTTGCGTTAATCAGCATTTTTGAGCAGACCACACACGGCTGGAAAGTGCAGTACACAGTAGCGTCGGACATCGCCACCCCATGCACAGCAGCCTGAATTATGAGATTCTGCTCTGCGTGGAGCCCACGGCAGAGCTCATGGCGCTCGCCAGACGGAATCCCGAGCGTGGCACGAACACAACCAACTTCGCTGCAATGTGCGAGCCCTGCAGGAGCTCCGTTGTATCCAGTCGCAAGGATCTGCCTGTTTCTCACGGCCACTGCGCCCACCTGCCTCCTGAGGCAAGTGGATCTTCTGGCAGCCACCCTTGCTATCTCCATGAAGTATTCGTCCCAAGAAGGCCTCTCCCCGCTTGATTGACCCATACTCGATACCTTCCCTGCCTGCGCATGCGCGCTTCTACTTAGTTCCGAACAACCTGTCGCCAGCATCCCCCAGGCCAGGCACGATATAGCCGTGGGAATCGAGCCGTTCATCGACTGCGGCAACATAAATGTCCGCATCTGGATGAACCTTGTGGACCAGGCGAATGCCTTCCGGGGCCGCGATCAAGTTTACCAGCTTGATGTTGGTCGCCCCTCTGTCTTTTGCGAACTGAATCGCCGCACAGGCAGATCCGCCTGTGGCAAGCATCGGGTCAAGCATTATCAGTTCACGCTCTGACACGTCTGACGGAAGCTTGCAGTAGTATTCGACTGGCTTCAACGTGTCAGGATCGCGATAAAGGCCTATGTGTCCTACTCTTGCTGCAGGGATCAGCTTCAAAACTCCGTCTACCATGCCCAGGCCAGCCCTGAGAATGGCCACAACCGCTACTTTCTTTCCTGCCAGCTGCTTGCCTGTTGTTCGTGCTATCGGGGTTTCTACCTCGATAGACTCGACTTGCATGTCGCGGGTTACCTCGTACGCCATAAGCATGGCAACCTCGCCCACCAAGTCCCTGAAGTCTTTTGGCCCCGTCTCCTTATCTCTTATCAGAGTTATCTTGTGCTGTATCAATGGATGATCAATTACGTGGACTTCTCCCAATTTGCGCACCCCCGATAGCTTCACTAAGGCTTTTCGATCTTGCTCACCCTGTTTGCGTGCCGACCTCCTGCAAATTCCGTGGAAAGGAATATGTCTACCATTCGCATGATTCCATATGTCGCTGTGGTACGGGTGCCAACAGCCAGTATGTTGGCATCATTGTGCTCTCTGGCCATCCTAGCAGTGAAGTCGTCATGGCATAGTGCAGCCCGCACTCCCCTAACCTTGTTTGCCGCAATCGACATCCCGATTCCGGTTCCACAAATCAGAACGCCCCTATCGCAGTCGCCGCTGGCAACAGCCTCAGCCACTTCGTGGGCAATATCTGGATAATCTACGCTTTCATGCGAATGCGTTCCAAAGTCCTTGACTTCATGGCCTTCGCATGAGAGCTTCTTCAGAACTTCTTCCTTCACATCGTAACCAGCATGGTCTGATCCAATTGCTACCTTCATCCGGTGCCACCTCGATTGATTAAGCTCAGGGATCGCCGCACGGCCGCCTCTATCTCGTCCCTGGCCCGCATGTATTCCTGGAGTGGACTCCCAAAGGGGTCTGCGATATCCACATCCGCAAGGGTATGCACCCGGCCTGCCGCCCGCGGATATAGAGCCAGGATTCCAGCCATGTGCTTACCCTCCATTGCAAGTATTATGTCAGCGTCCGAAACGAGCTCCTCAGTGAGAAGCCTGGCGCGGTGAGCCGACAGGTCCAGTCCAATCTCAGCTGCCGCCGCCAATGCATTATCTGAGGCAGCCATACCGTCGATGGCAGAAACGCCAGCCGATTCCACAAGAAACTCGCCTGCCATCTCAGGGAATTCTGATTCGATGACCTTTCGCATGATGGCTTCAGCCATCGGACTGCGGCACGTGTTGCCGCTGCAAACAAGCAAGATCTTACGAGGCACCGCGTTCACCGCCTATTCGATGGATTTCTCCGAAATCCGACCGTTTCCTCCCTGGCCTCACACCTCAACCACTCGTCCGCCAGCCGCCATTGTCAACCTATTCATGATTGCCAGCCCTACACCGGCAGTATCATACGATTCTGCAAACATTATCCCGACATCTGCCTCGTCAAGACGCCTCATGCCGTCGAAGAGCGCTAAAGCCACTTCTTGAGGATCATCTCGAGACCCAACCTCAGCCACGATGACATACCTCTCAAGACTCTCGCTTTCGGGAAAACCCGATTCGGGCGTGAGCAGCGCCCGGAGTTCGGCCGCAGTCTCCGCACTCACCAGAAGCCCTACACGCCTTCCACAGCGCGCCTCAGCTGCTGCCCTCTCTGCAATCTCCCGCACCTGCGACTTCCACTCCCCCACAACAAGCCAAAGCTCAGATGAGGGAGAGTAGTGCTTATGACGCAAGCCCGGAGACCTCTGAGCCGCCTTCAGACTATCCTCGCCTGCCAGGATCCTCGTCTCCGGGATCAACTCCCTTATGGCCTCAAGAGCAACCCCTCCCGGCCTCAGTATTACAGGAGGCCAACAGGTCATGTCC
>DMOT01000214.1 GCA_003456765.1 Bacillota bacterium | reverse complement strand
TACGGCGCGGCGGTGATAGGCTTGCCCATTGATAACGAGGGAATTCCAGCCACAGCCGAGGACCGCCTGAGGCTTGCCCGGCGTCTCGTGGAGAGCGCTGAAGCCCATGGGATTCCCCGGGAGTCGGTGATTATCGACGCCCTGGCCATGCCGGTCGGGGCCAAACAGGAGCAGGCTGCCGAGGCTCTCAAGGCAATAGCGCTGATCCGCAAGGAACTGGGTTGCAGGACGTCTCTGGGGATCTCCAATGTTTCGTTCGGGCTTCCCGCAAAGCCCGTCCTGAACTCGGCATTCCTCATGCTGGCTGTAGCCTATGGGCTGGATCTTGCCATAGCCAACCCGCTGGATCAGGCCTTGATGGCCCAGGTCCGAGCGGCAAGGGTCCTTTTGGGGCGGGACGTGCATGCAGAGAGATACATCTCCTCGTCTGCCGCCGCAGGCCCCAAAACTCCGACCAGGGCCAGGGCCAGGACCGTATCCCCGCCGCCATCTGCACCGTCATCCGCGGTGCCGGCGCCTCATGGCCATGCCGCGGTCGAGAATGGCGCGGGCCACCGCAGCCTGAACGCGAGGCTTGCGCGCATCTACGATGCGATTCTGGCCGGGGAGAAAGCTCTCGCCGCAGCGCTTGTGGGCGAAGCCCTGTCCGAGGGCGAGAATGCTTCTCGCATCCTCGATGATGCGCTCATCCCGGCCATCGAGGAAACAGGAAGGCTTTTTGCCTCGGGCACATACTTCTTGCCCGAGCTGATGCTGTCGGCGCAGGCGATGCAGGCTGCAACCGGCGTGATCCGGTCGAGCCTGAGCGGCACAGGCCATGCGCCTGAATCTAAGGGGACTGTTGCCATCGCTACTGTGGAAGGCGACATCCACGACATAGGCAAGAACATCGTCTCCATGTTCCTTGAGAGCAATGGCTACAGCGTTGTTGACCTTGGTAAGAACGTGAAGGCGGAGGATGTGCTTTCCGGGGCAATTCGGGCCGGGGCAGATGTGGTTTGCCTGAGCGCCTTGATGACAACTACTGCTCCGAAGATGCAAGATGCGATAGAGCTTTTTTCGCAGGAAGGGATAGACTTGCCAATCATCATAGGAGGCGCAGCTACGTCCAGGGAATACGCAGTGAGAATAGGGGCGAGCGGCTACGGCCGTGATGCCGTGGAAGCGGCACAAGAGGTGGAGAGGCTGATTGCCGAAAGGCGCTCTGGGGGACGAAGCGAGCGTGCGGGAGGGAAAGAATAGATGGGTTACAAGAGCTTTGATGAGATAAACGAGAAGATACGCAGCAAGAAGGCTGTGGTTGTGACTGCTGAGGAGATCATAGGGATTGTGGACGAGGTGGGGGTCGAAGGGGCCTTCCGCGAAGTAGATGTGGTGACTTGCGGCACTTTCAGCCCTATGTGCTCCTCCGGCGCTTTCCTCAACTTCGGCCACTCTGATCCTCCCATAAGAATGAGCAAGGTATGGCTGAACGATGTGCCAGCATGTGCCGGGCTCGCTGCAGTCGACGCCTACATTGGCGCAACCGAGCTCTCCGAAAGCAGGGGGATGGAATACGGAGGGGCGCACGTTATCGAGGACCTGATAGCCGGCAAGAAGGTAAGGCTTCGGGCCACCTCCTATGGGACTGACTGCTATCCCAGGCGGGCGCTTGAGGCCTGGATCACGGCGGATTCAATCAACGAGGCCTACATGTTCAATCCCCGCAACTGCTATCAGAATTACGGGGCGGCCGCAAACACATCGGATAGGACTATCTACACATATATGGGGACTTTGCTGCCGAAGCTGGGCAATGTGAACTACTGCACAGCAGGGGAGCTCAGCCCCTTGATATGCGATCCGTTCTACCGGACCATCGGGCTCGGCTCCCGCATATTCCTCGGAGGCGCCCAGGGGTATGTTGCGTGGCAGGGGACTCAGAACAACCCGTCGCAGCCGAGAGCGGAAAACGGGGTCCCCATTGGCGGAGCGGCATGCCTCGCCCTCATCGGCGATCTCAAACAGATGGATCCCAGATACATCAGGGCAGCCGTGTTCGAGAAGTACGGTGTGACTATGTTCGTGGGAGTAGGGACGGCCATTCCTCTGCTGGATGAGGAGATGGTCCGGCATGTTGCGGTGCGGAACCGCGACGTAAAGACAAAGATCTTCGACTACAGCGTCGCTCGTAGATCCAAGCCTGCCCTGGCTGAAGTCTCATACGAAGAGCTGAGGAGCGGGAGCGTGCAGGTGGGCTCGCGAACGATCCCGACTGCCCCGCTTTCTAGCCTGAAGATGGCGAGGGAGATTGCCCAGAAGCTGAAGGACTGGATTGTTCGAGGCGAGTTCGAGCTGCAGGAACCTGTGGCGAGCCTGCCGCGTGAGGGTTCGCCGCAAGCACTTGAAAACTATGAGGGGGAGTAGGAATGGCTTTGCAAAAGAGCACTGAAGTCAATGGCGGGATTTGTGATGGGACGTGCGCTGCGGCCAATGCCCGGACGCATGCGGGAGTGGATGCCGGCACCAGCCCAACCGGGACTGCGGAAAAGAGGATCAAGGCGCTTTTGACTTACCCTCCTGGCGCAGTGGGCAAGCCCATAACATACTCCCTGGTGCGCCAGTTCGATCTTTGGATCAATATACTGCATGCAGAGATCGCAGCCGACAAGGCCGGCAGGCTCATCATGGACATACTGGGGGACGCCTCAGATATCGATCGGGGCCTCGCATTTCTTGAGGACGAGGGCATCGAATACGAGATCCTAAATGGCAGCGCCCTGTGGGACGAGGACAGGTGCGTGCACTGCGGTGCATGCACAGCCGTCTGCCCTTCACACGCTCTCACCCTCGACAAGAACGATTGGAGCCTCGCGTTTGACAGGGAAAAGTGCTACCTTTGCAGGCTCTGCACACGCGCATGCCCTGTGGGAGCCATGAGCACGCCGATCTGACATGAAGGCAGCAGGCAACGGGGAGGGGACTGGCTATGGAACGGGCTTATGAACCCAGGAAGTACAGGGAGCTTTTCAGCGCCCATGACGTAATCTATTTCAGATGCGCTGTGGGGGAGACGGATCTTCAGATAGGGATAGGGCTGGCCGGTGCAAGCTCCTCCGGAGAGCCGTCGAAGAATCAGCATGCCGCATGCGACCTATTCCGGGATCGCGTGTCATGTGCGATCCTTCGGGCCCGCGGGGAGATCGAAGGCTACATCCCGACGCATCCCGAGTTCCTCACGAGCCTCGTTCCGATCGTCCCATGGCCATGGGCGTCCCCGATCGTCAGGCGGATGTGTGCGGCGGCTGCCCGGGCAGGCGTTGGGCCCATGGCGGCTGTGGCAGGCGCCATCGCCGAGGCGGTGGGGATTGATCTCCTGTCAGCCAGTGCCCCATCCGGCGACGTCCAGGCACGGATAGACGATGTGATTGTGGAGAACGGGGGCGATATCTTCATCGCCTCAAGCCGCGTCCGCCGGGTAGGGATATATGCCGGGGAGTCTCCCCTCAGCGGCAAGGTTGCCCTGGAGATCGCTCCGGGCCAGATGCCATGCGGCGTTTGCACGTCATCAGGGACTGTAGGGCATTCGCGAAGTTTCGGCAGGTGCGATGCGGCTGTTGTTGTTGCGAAAGACACAGCACTTGCAGATGCAGTGGCCACAAGGGTCGCCAACGAGGTGCGCTCGGCGGAGGATATCAAGGACGCGCTCGATATAGCCTCAAAGATTCCTGGAGTTGCCGGGGCCGTTGTAGTCTTCGGCGATGCTCTGGGGGCTGCGGGCGATATCAAGCTGGCGCCAGCGTGAGCAGACATTCAGCATGGTTCCATTTCGCTCATTGCAACATAGAATAGGCCAGACCTACCTCAGGAGGTGACCAGGCATGGCTGACGTGACTACTAGCCAGTTCTTCTGGCCGTGGTGGTTCTGGCTCTGGGTTGCAGTGATCGCATTCATCGTGTGCTGCATCTGCCGGTTCATACTCTGCTGGTAAGATGCGGTCTCCTGTTCTACCAAGTGGACCGAACTCGCTTGAAGCGACATAGGCTGGAACAGATGTT
>DMOT01000140.1 GCA_003456765.1 Bacillota bacterium | reverse complement strand
GCATCTAGGTTGGAAAGGGGCTCATCGAGGAGCATCACCTCGGGGTCGGTGGAAAGCGCCCTCCCTAGCGCAACACGCTGTTGCTGGCCGCCCGAGAGCTCAGAAGGAAACCTCTTTTCCAGGCCTTGAAGCTCAAGCAGATCCAGCAGATAAACCATTTTCCGATTGATCTTCTCCTTTGGCTTCTTGGCCAGACGGAGAGGGTACGACATATTCTGTTCTACCGTCATGTGCGGCCATACTGCGTAGTTTTGGAATACCATTCCTATGCCGCGCCGCTCCGGCGGAACCATCACATTCTTCTCTGGCGACGTCACCAGTTGTCCGCTGATATATATATCGCCCTCGGTAGGCTGCTCCAACCCGGAAATGCAACGGAGCGTCGTGGTCTTCCCGCATCCGGAAGGACCCAGAAGCGAGAAGAACTCATTTTCGTGAACTGCAAAGCTCACATCGTCAACTGCCGTGAACGTTCCAAACCGCTTAACAAGGCTTGAAACTTTGATTCGCTCTTCCACCTTTGCCACCTCCGCACCTGGCTCAGATACTGATCTCACCCTTTGAAAGCTTCCGCACCACTGCGTTGCCGGCCAGTATCACAAGCAAAACCAGAGTAGACAACGCGGCAGCTATCTGCGTGTATCCAGCATCCTGCATGTTGTAAATAACGACTCCCATTGTCTCAGCCCCTTGCGACCAGAGGAGAACGGACATTGTCAATTCTCTCAGGGCCGGCATGAAGACTAGAATCCACCCTGCCACAAGACCGGGCCGGATTAGCGGCATGACGATGTCTCTCATGGTCTGGGTCCATCCTGCGCCTGACACCCGCGCCGCTTCCTCAAGCGAAACGTGCACCTGCTGCAAAGTCGCGTTCGTGGTTCGAATAGAGAACGGCATGTATCGAACGAGGTAGGCCGCAAGTATCACCCATATCGTCCCGTAGAGCACCACGGGCGGCCGCGACCAGGCCAGTATCATGGCAATAGCCACCATTGTACAGGGCACGGCATAGGGTATCGTCCCTATGAAGTCCAGGGTCCTCGCTCCCTTGATCTTTGCCCTCACAGACATGTAGGATACAAGGGCTCCAACAGCCATGGTGATTGTTGCGGCTGAAACCGCCAGGAACAAGCTGTTCTTGAATGCCCTGGCCACCATGGGCAGGTTGAGGATGTACTTGTAATGGCTTGAAGTCATGTTCGTCATCTCAAGTGGCGCGCCCCAATACTTAAGGAACGAAGTCAGAAGCATTGAGAGGAGCGGGACGACTCCCGCAAAAAGCGCTACAAGCACAACGAGGACAAAAACGGGTATCCGCCAACCCCCGAGGTTCATTGTTTGGGGTCTCACGCTTTTGCCGGAAATCACTGTGTACTTGCTCTGCCCCCGCTCTAAGCGCCTCTCAAGAATCAGGGGGATTCCAGATATGACCGCCAGCAAGACGGCCATGGCTGTGGCCAGCGGCATGTCGGGTATTGAGAGGGCCGAGTAGATCCTCGTAGTCAGCACGAAGAACCGCGCCCTGAACCCGAGAAGGGCCGGAATCCCGAAATTTGATATGCAACCCACAAATGCAAGCAATGCACTGGCTGTAATCGCAGGCGTGATTAGCGGCAACGTAACATCGATGAGGGTCCTGAAAGGCCCTGCGCCTGACATTCTCGCCGCTTCCTCAAGGCTTGTGTCAATCCTCCCCAGCGCTCCGCTGACCGTGATGAAGACCACAGGGAATTGGTATACAGCCAAGACTAGCACGACACCGCCGGCACTGTATATGTTCCAGGGAGCAAACATCGCGCCAGTGATGTTCATGTAAAGCTTGGACACATAACCCACTGGTCCAAAAAGCTGAGCCCACGCCATCGCGCCAATGAAAGGCGGTATGCCGTAGGGAAGCAGCAGCAGCATTCTCAACCATGACTTGTACGGAATGTCCGTCCTGACTATCAGCATGGCAAGAATAGTGCCTGCAGCAACACATATCAGGGTCGACAGGCATGAAACCCAAATCGAATTCCATAAGGCCCTGATATTGGCATCCTGAGAGAATATCTTCGCATAGTTCTCCAGCGTGAAGCCAGCCTCAGAACTGAAGCTCTTGATCATGACCAGAGACAACGGATATACGATGACTGCCAAGAAGAACAGGCCAACAATGGCCATGAATACATAGCGCACGTCGATGGATCGTCTTGTAATTGCTGTGTCCGGATTCAATGGAATTATCCCCCTCCTGCAATGGGCTGGGGTACACCGCCAGAAGTGATGTGCTCCCCGGGAACCAGGCGGTGCGGCGCCGGCCGCACCGCCATGGCAGGGAATCTATGAAAGACCCCCAACTACTGATGCATTATCTTCTCAAAGGTCTCCCTTATCGTGGATGCATTGTCAGCTGCCCATTGGAATGGAACGGGTATCATCTTTATCTTGTCTGCCGTAGGCATGCCCTTAGGAGGAGCCACGTCAGGCCTGACCGGTATCACACCGTCCTTGACCAAGAGCTCTTGACCCTTCTTGGAAAGCGTGAAGTCTACGAACGCCTTTGAAGCTTCAATATTCTTCGAGCCCTTGATTATGGCTACTGGGCTTGGGATTGAAACCGCGCCGTCAGTGGGCCACACGAAGTCTACCGGAGCTCCCGACTTCTGGAGATCATAGATCATGTAATCAAGAACCATGCAGGCTGCGAACTCGCCGGCTGCCAGGCCTCTCGACACATCCGAGTTTCCTCTCAGAACCTGGATTCCCGCCTCTCGAGCCTTCTGATACCAGCTCCAGCCCTTATCCTTCCCGACAAAAGCGGCCGCAACTGTGAAGTTGGAACCGGAGTACAGAGGATCTGCCATTGCAGCTCGTGGTCCGAATTTGAGCAGGTCATCCCAGGTTTTCGGTTCGGATCCCTTCTTAATGGAGTTGGTGTTGATCCCGATTACCATGTTGATCATACGAGCGCCTGCGAAGTATCCATCGGCATCCTTGATTGCTGCAGGAACAAGCTCGGCCTCAGGCGACTTGTACGGATACAGCAAGCCTTTGTCCTTGAACGCATAGTAGCTCGCCGCATCGGCCAGCCATATCACGTCGGCCCTTACTCCACCCGCTTCAGCCTCAGCCCAGATCTTGTTGACTACATCAGTGCTTCCAGCCCGGAAGACTTCCACCTTGGTACCCCGATTGGCCTTCATGAATTCGTCCGCGAAGTTCGTGGCGAGTTCCAGTGGAACAGACGTATACAGCAGAACCTTCGACTCAGCAAACACACCAGTAGAGATTGCTAGCAGCAATGCCAAAGCCAGACCTATCAAACTGGCCTTCTTCATGTTTAACCCGCCTCCTCGTTGTTTGGTTCTATACCTGGCCAACCCCCGCTTGCGCAGAGATGAAACCAGCAAAGCAACTAATCGTTGGATTTGATCTTCCCAACTACCTGCAGCACTTCTTTTTCCATGTCTACAGAAGCATCTGTAGGAATAGGTTCATTGTCAATGTAGACAATATCGAGTCCACTCTCTACTGCCCAGGCAGTCACAACATCTACCGCAGCAGCTTTAAGCTCAGAGACGATCACATCGGGCCGGAGAGCTTCAAAGCGTGCAAGATCCTTTCGAAGCAACGGCCTGTTGGAGAGATAGGGGCTCGCCCCCACAACCTCACAGTCATACGTCTTCTCAAGATAGGCCGATATGGCGTCTGTCATAATGGCCGGAGCAGTGAGGGTAAGTGCTATCCTCTTGCCCTTTATGTCGCCGATAGGGCGAGGCCTGAAAACAGTTTTCACTACTGTGCATCCTGGATTTATCTCATTGATGGCTTCAACCATCTCGTCCACCTTGGCCTGGTCAGCCATGGGTGGCTCACACATTGTCAGAACAATCAGATCAGAAGTCAGAATCCGATAAGGCCCAAGATAAGACCGCATATACTCTACGGGCTGGTGGGCTCCGATGACGAGTATGCGCGCATCTGTGTAGACTGATGGTATGGAAGAACCGCTGCCCTCGAAGATTACAACGTCGGCATCAACCTCTTCTGAGAGCTCAGCGCCTCTGCCCACGTTCGAGACGAAGGTCTGTCCTGACATCCCGCCTCCGCATCTGCGGCAACCGATTGTGGTGACTCTCGAAGTAAGGCGATCTTCGAAATGGTCTGATGACGCATGGCGCCCCTGCTTGCTTACGGACAGAAGGTATTCAGGCGTGATCTCAATTTCAGATGCACGAAGCAGCTCAGGCTCTGCGGGGCCTCCCCGCCCCATGGTGACTACAACAGGGTTGTACTTCTTCGCCAGGGTCCTTGCAACAAATCCGCCGACGGCAGTCTTTCCGATCCTCTTGCCTGTTCCAATCACTGAGATGCTGGGCCTGCTAACGCGCGTTGCCGCGACCGGGGGAGTGAACTGGAAATCCGCGCCCCGGTAAGCTACACCCTTGGAAAGCACGAAACTGGCAATTTTGAATCTCTCCCTGTAGCCGACTACAGGCTCATCACTGAGGTCCACAACCTCATCCGGGCCATACTTGTCTATTGCAAGACCGATGGCGTGAAGATAGTCACTGTCGCGCACTATCGGCACTCCGAGTACGGCAAGGTCATCATCAGACCCTATTTTCTCAGTGCCTCCAATGAAAACGGCAGCCAGTATCCCCAGATCCTTCTTTAGTTCCTCGATGGCATCGCGTGTTACTGCAGGGTAATGCTCGCCATCCGTAAGCACAATGGCCTTCTTCATGGCGCATCACCACCGTTGTCAAAATGAAGATGCATTGACTACCATCTCCTTTACCTTGCGCATGTTGGTGAGATCGATGTATGTTTTGCACATGTCCCCGCGTATCAGGGATTTTGCATATAGAATTGGCATAGATGTTTCTGCATACGAAACGCGCTCATTGAGCATGGCCAATGCACCAACCTTCTGGCCTAAAAGCTCAGCTTCGAGGCTGTCCAGGAAGACTGGTCGGAACGTCTCATCACTCCTCGTCAAGAGAATGTCGTATCCGTCACGGAGTATTCTGAACAACGACCTTGACAGGTCAGCTTCTTCGATGCCGCT
>DMOT01000339.1 GCA_003456765.1 Bacillota bacterium | reverse complement strand
GGGGAGGCAGGATCGGTGGGCGGTTCTGTGCAAAGAAGCAAAGAACCCCCGCTCTGCCGCCTGAAGGCGCGGCGGCAGAACACCCAAACATGGCGAAGAGAAGATCCAATGTCCTGCTGTCTCCGCCACCGGCCCGAACGCACCCCTGAATGTGCAGGGCCTTCATCCTCTCACCACACCCCCGGCAGCAGGCGACACCGCACGCAGCGTGCATATGCCTTATACCCCGAAAGGCATTGCATGAGAGTCCGGTCTTCCAGGGCGGTTCTGGCGATTATTACGCCGATTGTGGCTGCGGCAGGAATGAGCGCCCACATCGATCCAAGCATCAGCGGCGTGCCGAGCACAGCCAGGATTGTGCCTGCGTACCCCGGATGCCTGACGATGGCGTAGGGCCCGCCCGTTACTACCTCATGGCCGCGTTCTGACTGGATCCGCACGACTCCTGAAAAGAACTTGTTGGAGGCCATTGCCCACATGCCGATTGCGTATCCCAGGATCATTCCCAGCATGCCGGCTGCCGAAAGCACACGGGGGATCTCGGGCATCCAGCCGAAACGGAGGTCAAGGCCTGCCACTGCTGCGATGGCCGCGGGGCCCACTCTTGCCATGGTGACAGCGAGCACTACGTCGATTGTCTGGGCCCCTTGCCCGACCTGCGAGCGTTCCGCAAGGAGCTCGGTATCGACAATTAGCATGCTTGCGACTGTGCCTATTGACACGAGCCCGACATAGGCCCACCCGGCTGCCCAGTCTGGAGTGCCTGCCGAGGCGAACAGAATCACCGCCATGGCAATGGTGGACAAGACGGTCTTCACAATGTAGATCAAGACTTTGCCGGTCTCCATGGGAAAATCCTCCTCAGGGCCATGCCGCTCCGCCAGGACAGACTGAATCGGACCTGGGTTTCTACTTCATAGGTTGCCTTATGAGCGTTCGCATCTTCTCCGGCGCCACCCGCTGTGGATTGCTGAGGTATATCTCGTGGTGCTTTCCCCGGGGAGAGCGCCCTTGTTCTCTGATGTAGTCATGGAGCGCTGCAATTGTCGCCTTCTCTGCGGAGTACGGGCCAATGTGCATCGTCTGCGCCGACAGCCCTTCACGGAATCTCTCGAACCTGACAGAATCGAGAGAGGCAGGGACCGTTTTGCCCTTCTTTCTGCGGAATTGGTTGATCCCCTCCCTGAACATCTCGTCGGTGACAAGATCAGGCTGCATTATCATGAGCGTCCATAGCCAGTCGTATTTCACACCTGTATCAAATACGGACATATCTTCCGCCCACCAGAGAGCTTCAAGCGGCATTACGACGTAATCTACGGCTTCGGCCCCGAACTTTGCCATGAACTTAAGTGTGTATGACAATCCGTAGAGGACTTCGATGGCCTCCTGGAACTGCGGGGAGTTGTTGGGGTCGCCTTTGCCCTCGACCATGATGAAGGCTATCTCGGGAACATCAACCTCTAATATCTGGCCTGGCTTGGCGTTGTAGAGGTTCTTGAAGGTCTTTTTCAGATCCACCTTTGACAATCTGATCCCCCCAGGTTCAAACCTTGAAGACTTGCAGTCTATTCATTCGCCACGGCCGGGGCATGTCCTCTGGAAGCAGATCGGGTTCTGCTCACCGGGGCCCGTTGTTTTAGGCCGCAGTCGCGTTGGCATCTCACATCAGAGAGACGGCGTGTGCGCGGATGTGTATGTTTCACATGAGGGATCCCAGAGGCGCCACTGGCTTCCAAGGGTAGTCCTTTACGGGATCGAGCCCTGCATCTCTTGGCGTCCATTGTACCGCATCAAACGTGCCCTTTATATACTGGGCTCTCAGCTCATCGTGATTCTTAAACCCCAGGGCGCGGTAGTCGACGGGGACAACTCGGTGGTTTACCATGTAGCCGTATTCCTGCTCGATTGGAAGGTTGAAGATGTCGGGGGCGTTGTGTGCCGAGAATGCAGTCAGGACGATGTCGCCCATCTTGCTTGCTTCGTTTACGACTCTCTTTATCTTCACGTTCGGGTACATCTTCGTGGACTCATTGATGTACCTGTTTCCGATCTCGGTCCTGTTGTCGTCAGTATGCGTCCAATAGATCAACTCAATAGGCTTTGCGACACCGACTCCAAGGGAAAGGGATAGTATTAGGGCAATTACAAGTATCCATGTAGATCTCTTCATTCAAGATGCCTCCTTGGATATTGTAATGGGCAGCCAGCGAACGTAATTCCTGCAGGGACCACCTCCCTACCATACCCCCGGTAGCATGGTGAATCCTTGATATCCGCCGCATTTGACTACAACATTAGTCTATGTTAGTATTGACTACAGTCGTAGGCATACGGCACAGTCGATCCGCGGAGCCTGACGTAGTTGCGATACGAGAGTGTAGATTCACAAGTTGCATTTGCATGGAGCAGCATGGGGGATGTTGAGGATGACGGATTTGTCGGCTAACCACGGCAAGAGACTGTCCGTGGAGATCGATGGTCGCGCTTATGCGCGCATTCCAGTCAAGACGCATGTTATTGTAGCAGACGACGACATAGTCGATGCAGTTTGCAGGTACGCCGGGCATCTATTGCATTCAGGCGACATGTTAATGGTGAGCGAGAAAATCGTAGCTATTACTCAGCATAGGGCGTATCCAATTGACCAAATCGAACCTTCGCGGCTTGCTCGTTTTCTCTCTCGGTTCGTATACAAGTCCCCCTATGGGATTGGGTTGGCGAACCCGTGTACGATGGAGCTGGCCATAAGGGAAGCAGGCGCGCCGAGGGTAGTGGCGGCGGCATGTGTGGCAGGGGTTGCGAAGCTTTTGGGGGTTAGGGGAGTCTTCTACCGGTTATGTGGAGCCAACGTCGCTGCAATCGACGGCCCGTGCGACTATACCCTCCCGCCTTACAACAGG
>DMOT01000048.1 GCA_003456765.1 Bacillota bacterium | reverse complement strand
CCTATCGCATGTTGCAGGTGCTCAACGGCCAAAGGATACTCTGCCCTTACGTATATATAGCCCTGGTTTGCGCCAATCGCATATCCTGCGATCGTCATTGCTTCCAGCACTGCATGGGGGTCCCCCTCCAGCACTGATCTGTCCATAAAGGCCCCCGGGTCTCCCTCGTCCGCGTTGCATACTACGTATTTGGGCGAACCAGGCGCTTTGGCGGTCAGCAACCACTTAGTCCCTGTAGGAAATCCGGCACCGCCCCTGCCCCTGAGGCCTGAATCTTTTATCACATTGACTACCTCTTCAGGCGTCATATCTGTAAGGGCCTTGCCTAAAGCGGCGTAACCGTCTCTGGCAATGTACTCATCTATTTCCAACGGATCGATTACCCCGGTGTTTCGGAGAGCTATTCGCTCCTGCCGGCTGAAGAAAGTCATGCCTTCCTGCGTTTCTACCTTCTCCGAAGTCATCGGCTCCTCATAGAGGAGTCGATGGACAATCCTGCCCTTCACAAGATGCTCGTCAACGATCTCCCTGGCGTCATCTGGCGTGCAATTGCAGTACAGGACGCCTTCAGGATACACAACGATTATCGGACCTAGGTCGCATGGTCCCATGCATCCGGTTACGACCACTTTGATTTCGCGCCCAATGCCTTTCGCGGCTATCTCAGCCTCCAAAGCCTCCCGAACTGCCGTACACCCGGAGGACACACAGGCCGCGCCGCCGCAAACAAGGACGTGCGCTCTAACCAAATCCATTCGTATTCCTCCCTCGTTCCCTTGCTCTTCCATCCCTATCAGGAATACTTCGCCAAGACTTCAGCCACGCGGTCAGGCTTGATGCGCGCATAGATGTCGTCATCAACCGTCATGACCGGACCAAGACCGCAGGCGCCTATGCATCTCATAACCTGGATCGAGAACAATCTGTCATCAGTGGTATCTCCAGCCTTAATCCCCAGCGCCTGTTCTACCTTCTCGAGAACCTTGTCGCCCCCGCGCACATAACACGCCGTTCCCAAGCAGACTCCTACCTGGTGTTTGCCCTTGGGCTTGGTAGAAAACAGCGCGTAAAAGGTAACGACGCTATAGACGTCGGCCAGCGGAACATCGAGCCCTGCAGCAACCCTCTCCTGGACTTCCAGGGGAAGGTAGCCCACAACTTCCTGGATCTCGTGCAGGCACGGGATCAAGATTCCGCGCTGGCCCTTGTACTTGGCGATTATCTCGTCCACTAGAGCCCACTGCTCAGACGTGATATCACCGGCGCACTTGGATTCACAGCAACCCATCGACATTTCAACCTCCTCTGCCGGCCCTAATCCTCGACATAACATGAATGCATATTAGATGCCACATGGGCCGATAATCTGCTCCATTCTTGCTTTGTTAAGTCCACTGTGGTAATGTGTTCTTGCATTGATCGTGACTTTTTTCACAATCTTTCTTGCGCGAACCCCTACCTTTGCATCCGTATCCCATGTCCGAGCTGGCATTACGCAGCCCGGCAAGGCCCATAAGGCCCTATGACCCAAACCATCGGCCAATTCATAATAGTACTGCTGACTCCTATCTCCACCTCGTTTCTCTGGTCCAGGAGTTTGATCATGCTCCTTGACATTCACCGTGATGGCTAACCGAGCCGATCCCGCAACCCCATCAGCAGGATGGGACCTCGAATACTCATCAGAAAACAAGACTCTTAAGCGGTGGCTCCACTTCCCCGCAACCTGTCGAAGCGGCCTTGTTCCCGAGACGCTCACTTCGACACTTCCCTTGTATTTCCTCTCTTTAGTGAGGCAGAACGGTGTTCATCATGATAGCGCCATTGTGCCTGGAGGTGTGCCACAACTCTAGGAATCCGACTTATCCAAAAACAAGGCCGAACAAAAACAGCCCTCTACTCTCCCAGAGCTTCCAACATGCGGACCAAAGCCGCATTTGGGGAAAGAAGCGGGACAAAGCCCAGCGTTGCGATGGCTTTTCCAAAGCCTAAGCCACTAGATTGATAGAAAACGCCCGAAGAGTCTGGGGCGAAATTGGCTCCAATGCCTCCACCGCCAGCAAGAGCCCTTACATCCTCATGATGACGCCTGATGGTCAATGCTCCGCCCGAGCGAGGCTCCACACCTTCTCCATACAATGTGGATGACTCGCATCCCGCTCGAGCTGCAGCTAAACAGGATCTGGCATGAACACTGCACTTTCTGCGCCTGCCGCTTTGTTCTGCGATGACCTGCAATTACAGTCCTCCGAATCCGTCCCGTAATACGCACCTGCATTATGCACTGTTTCATTATATCATGTAATCTGGACGATGTACTCCACTAATTATATAATCCTGTTGGAGTGAGCAATGAAAAAGGAGGCTTATGGGCCAAATGCAGCACACAAGAGCAGCCATTATCGGTTATGGGAATGTGGGACGGGCAGCGGCAGACGCTCTGGCGGCGTCACCTGACTTCGAATTGGCCGGCGTAGTAAGGCGAAAGGCCGCACCAGGCGATCTTCTTCGCGGCCATAGTTGGGTTGCCCCCTCAGTCAGCAGTATCACGGATCTCGAAGGGGTTCAAGCTGCGCTAGTCTGTGTGCCCACGCGCGAACTGGCAAAGGTAGAGTTTGCACTGCTGGAATCGGGAATCAGTGTGGTCGACGCTTTCGACATACACGGGGAAGCCATTTGCGCTCACAAAGAGGCCCTTCAACCCTCGGCGATTTCGGGCCAGGCAGTCGGGGTAATAGCCTCGGGCTGGGATCCAGGCATTGATTCTGTGATAAGGGCTCTTATGGAAGTAGCGGCGCCCGCGGGCTCAACTTACACAAACTTCGGACCTGGCATGAGCATGGGGCACTCCGTCATTGCGCGTTCCGTGCCAGGAGTAGAAGATGCAATCTCAATTACATTGCCTGCAGGCCGCGGCAGACACAAGCGAGCAGTATATGTCGTGCCCGATGGTTCCAGGCCCTTCCAGGATGTCGCTGGAGATATCGCATCAGATCCGTGTTTCGTCGACAACGAAACAGAAGTCTTCCCTGTAACATCAGTGGAGCCATTTGCAGACAATGGACATGCCGTGAGAATCGAGAGAGAAGGGGTCATAGGTGCTGCATCTGGTCAGGTTTTTGAGTGGCATATGAAGATATGCAACCCTGCAGCGACCGCACAAATAATGCTGGGAGCGCTCAGGGCAGCGCTCAGAGCCGAACCCGGAGTGTATACTCTCCTTGAGCTTCCCATCGCCCACATGCTGCCAGGAAGCATAGGTGAGAATATCAGAAGACTCATCTAGCATCCATCTGCCGGAGAGTCTTAGCGGGCTCAGGTGTAGACTACGCGGTTCTTTCCTTGCCGTTTCGCCTTGTACAGGGCAGTATCAACAGCGTTGACAAGCTCGTCCACTGTAGATCCTGCCTCAGGGAACGACGCAACACCGATACTTACAGTGGTGAATACCGGCGATCCGTCAACAGACAATGGCGAATTCTCTATCCGGGCGCGTAGGCGTTCCGCCACAATGCCCGCATCTTCCTTCCTTGTGTTGGGAAGAATTATCATGAACTCATCTCCAGCGTATCTTGCCAGAGTGTCTGACTTGCGCGATACTGACCTCATCGTCTCAGCTAGATGTATAAGATGCATGTCGCCTATGGCATGCCCATACCTGTCATTGACATATTTCAGGCTATCAGAGTCTATCATTATCAACGACAACGGAGACCCACTCCGCCTGGCCCTTTCAATCTCCCGCTCCAGCGCGTTGCAGAAGAATCTGTAGTTGCCAAGGTCTGTCAGGTAGTCTGTAAGAGAGAGCTCTCGCGCCGTTTGGTAAAGCCGCGCATTTTCGAGAGCTATCGCAGCACTCGCTGCAATCGTCGTCAAAAGCTCAATCTCCTCAGGGCCGTATGCATTTGGTTGGTAGCTTTGAGTGGATATGGCCCCCACTACGTGAGGCCCGACCCTCATCGGCACAATAATTATCGAGCGTGTGGGATCCGGCTTATGCCCTAGCCACCTGGCTCCCTCCAGGTCATCCCGGGCCTCCAGGTGGGCAACGAAGGGCTGCCCTGTCATTATCACCTTGGAAGTAGGCCCATCATCCAATTTGAAGCGTGCGGGCGGACAGCGCTTGCCGTCGTCGATCAAGAACGCCATCTCTATCTCGCGCTTCTGCGGATGATACGTGGCTACGAAAAAGGCCTCCATGGGGATGATGCGACAGACTTCACGATAAATCTTCTCGAAAAGGGCTTCCGGTTCAAGGACTGATGCGAAGCTACCGGATATCTCGTTGATGGTAGAGAGGTAATCCGCCCTGCGCCTTGCCTCCTCCAAAAGACGTGCGTTCCCAATAGTGACGCTCAGTTGCCTGCCCAGGATCTCCAGAAATTCGCACTCCTCTTCGGTGTAGCTCGTCTCCGGCCGCGTATGGCCGAACGAAAGGCCGCCGATGACATCTGAGCCCATAACAATGGGCGCCGCAAGGGTGGAGGTAATCCCCTTTTCCTTGATCTTGGCTAAGGCCTTGTCGTAGTTCTGGTAATCTGATATGACAACAGTCTCCCGCTTCTGAATAGCTAACCCGATAGCGCCATGCCCCTGCACCAGCCGTGATCCGCAAAGACCAGGTGGCAGGTTACGGCAGGCCTTCGACACATATCTTCCCTGCTTGTCGCGGATCACAATCATCCCCGCCTCGGCTTGCAGGACATCAAGACCCACGTCCACTATGGATTCAAGTGTAGCTTGCAGGTCAGAACCTGAATTTACCTCGCGGGCGATTTTGGCCAGGAGGCGATCCCAACGATTGCGCTTCTCTGTCCTCTGATGCTCCGCTTCGGCCACCGACGAG
>DMOT01000234.1 GCA_003456765.1 Bacillota bacterium | reverse complement strand
AAGGCCGCATATGTCGAGCAAGGCCAGGCAGACAAGGGCGTTGTACCCCATTAGCGTGCACGGGCCTTCGTAGGTAGAAGACACCGGATCTGCAGTTGGGTCCAGTGTTTCCGGACATATGGGGCCCGTGTTTGACAGGATTGCCCGGAGAGCCCAGCTCAGCCCCAGCCCCGCGTGGCCCGCCCTTGCCAGGCCCACGCCAACGTAGGCATGTACTCTGGGCCATGCCCGCCCGTCCCAGTATCCGTCAGTGCGGAATCTCGGGCTGTCAAAACTTAGGGTAGGCAGCAGCGATCCGCAGAACGCCGACTCGTCGTCGAGCTCGCTCACTAGACTCTCAACGCGTTTGGGATCTCGCTCGTAGAAGAGCCAGTAGAACGCGTCCAGGTTCTTCGCACTCGTCCATAGCGACCCGCTGGCCAAGTCGAGATCGTGATAGAAACAAGTATCTTCGCTCCAAAGGAGCCGGCTCACCGCCTCGCGGACGATCTCCGCTTCCCACTCAAATCGGGCAGGGTTTTCTCCACGCATTCTGGCCAGATGAGCCAATGCCTCCAGGCTCCATATCCTGAAAACCTGCTCATTAATGGCGGTGGTCGGCCGTCGAGCCTCGACGAACGGGGAGTCCTTGTTGTCCCATCCCGTTTCATAAGGGTTGATCCAGTCCAGAAGATGGTCGCCATTGCAGTCGCGAACGTCAAGAAGCCCGTTTTCATAGGCGAGTAGCTGTTCCCACAGAGTCCGTCCATGCCCGGCGGGACCAAGCTTTTCGTCGAGCAAGGACAGATCGCCGGTGGCCCGCACATATCCTGCAACCATTCTCGGAGCAAAGGGAACTCCTTGTGTCGTTTCATCCAGTTGCCCGGCGTTATCGAAGGATGCCAGGCAGCTGGGGTAGAGTGTCCACGCACACCTGCCATCGCCGCCACGGTTGACCGCATGCGTAAGCCAGTTCACGATTGCTCCCCGCGCCAGCTCGGATTGGTTTGTGAATGATAGAGCCAGCGCCTCCTCGCATCCGTCATTAGCCCACATCCCGATGAACTGGCCCCAGTCGGCAATCATTATCGGAGCGCACTTCAGCCACGAGCCCCGGCAGACTGAGCTCAGCAACGCCCGCCAATTCCACAGCTGGCTTCTGAGGATCTCCTCGGCGCTGACCTTGTGGGCACGCCCGGTTGCGCCATTGACGTATGACAGGCCCTCAGCAGGCACTACTTTAGGGCATGAAGCGTAGTAATCGTTCCAGAAGTCCCGCGTCTTGCCGCTCATGCAATCAGGATCTGCAAGCACCCTCTCGGCCTCAAGATCCGCTTCTTCCTGGCTGAACCCCAGGCCGAACACGATATGGCGGCATATCTCCTCGCCCGGCATCAGCTGGACTTCGATCCCAAGAGCCTGCCACCCTTCTGCCTTCGGCCGACAATACCTCAAACCGGGATCGTCTGTGGTAAGCGCTACGCATGACGGATGGCTGTGTTCGTCCCCGCCATATCTCTTGCGGTCGCACTGACAGGAGAGGGGTTTCGCCGTTGCACAGAGAATGTCCTGGGCGGCTTCTTCCGCATAGCTCACGCTCGATTCCAGGCGTAGCCTGATCGGGTGCCCGGGGCCGTTTGGTGAAAGCCCTTCGGCTCCACGGTAGGTGATCTGGACACAATGGACCAGCGCCATAGTATTCCAAGGGATGTATCTTTCCACGCGAACTTCAAGCCCGCATCCGCTTCGCATCCAGCCTGCAACCCGGTCTCCCATATACAGTGTAAAGACCTCTTCAGTGGAAAGGCACTTGTTCCGGCAGGCTGAACGATGCGGACAATCCACATCCACTTTCGTCATCGCCGTGCCTAGATCAAACCGGCATGCGGTTGTGTCGGGCACCGGGGAGTTGCCCACTGTGATCAAGCGCTGCATGGCAAGCCCGGGCAGTTCCTCAACGGCCAGCAGCCCATTGGAATAGTAGACTCCCCGGAGGGGCTCTTCTGCCTCATGGCCCATCCACGTCGAATAGTCAAACTCCTCTCCCAGCCACTCGGGCCAGATTCCTTTCATAGCCGCAACTTTCACACCCTCGTCAACCGCCGTCTGGCACAACTACCTGCCCTTAGGAACCCTCATGGCACCGCCCGGCGGCATACCTATTTCATGCCGCTGATGCTGATTCCGCCTATGATGTAGTTCTGAGCAAAGAAGAACAGGACCAGCGATGGCAGGGATACCATCATAGTGCCTGCCATAAGGTAATGCCAGTCGGTGTAGTGTATTCCTCTGAACGTGTTCAAGGCCAGTGTAAGCGTGTAATTCTTCTCCGAATGGAGGTATATTAGTGGGCCTATGAAATCGCTCCATGCCGACATGAACTGCAGAATGCAGACTGTGATTATCGCCGGCTTGGCCAGGGGGAGGTAGATTGTCCAGAATACGCGCCACGTGCTCGCCCCATCTATCCTGGCAGAGTCGTCAAGCTCAGGGGGGATGCCCATGAAGAACTGCCTGAGCATGAAGATGTAGAAAGCTGACCCGAAGAAGTTGGGAACGATCAGTGGCTTCAGAGTGTTGACCCACCCCAGCTTCGTAAAGAGAATGTACTGGGGTATCAGTGTTGTATAGTACGGAACCATCATGGTCGCCAGCACGAGCCAGAACAGCTTCTCCCTCCCTGGAAACCGCAGCCTTGCAAAGGCAAACGCCACCATCGACGACGAGAGCAACGTTGCACCCATGCTGATAAACGTTATCAAGCAGGTGTTCTTCAGAAACTGTCCCCATGGGTACATCGACAGCACCTTGGAGTAGTTCTCCCAGTGGAAGCTCTTGGGGATGAACTCCGGCGGATATGAGAATATGTCGTCAGTGCCGCCTTTGAGGGAGGTGGACAGCATCCACAAGAACGGCATCAGGAAGACTATCGAAAGGAGTATCAGGATCGCATATTGCGGTACTTTCCTTAGCGCGCGCATCTGTTCCACCTCACATCAAATCATATTGGACCCTGGAGCGCGATGCTTTGACTACAAAGAGCGTAAGCACGAAGATGATGACAGACAACACCCATGACAGAGCTGACGCATATCCCATGTTGAACCACTTCCACCCCTGCTGGTACATGTAGAGGCAGTAAAAAAGCGACGCGTTAAGCGGCCCGCCACCGCCTCCCATTATGTACCCGGCAGTGAAGGTTTGTAGTGATCCGATAAGTCCGGTCACAAACAGGAAGAAGGTTGTGGGGCTCAACAGGGGGAGCGTGATCTTCCAGAACTGTTGCCACTTCGAGGCTCCATCGACAGTTGCCGCTTCCCAGTACATTCTAGGGATGTTTTGCAGGCCTGCCAGGTAGATAACCATAGTCGAACCCGCTCCCCAGATACCCATGATGGCAATAGCAGGGATAATCCATTCAGTGCTGTAGAGCCACTCCGGCCCTGTTATACCGAACTTGCTCAGGATGTAGTTGAAGATGCCGAACTCCGGATTGTATATCCATATCCATATCGTGGCACTTGCCACCGCGGGAACAACTGACGGAACATAGAATATCGTCCTGAATATTGACTGCCCCTTGACATTCTGAAAGAGCAGAAGCGCCAAGGCAAGCCCTACTGCCAATCCCAGCGGAAGACTGAGCAGAGTGTAGTAGAGTGTTACTTTCAGTGATTGGTAGAAGAGCGGATCGTTGAACATCCTCACGTAGTTTGCCAATCCAACCCATTTTGGCGCCCCGAACAGCTGCCATTCAGTGCAGCTTATAAAGAGTGTTGCGACTATTGGCCCGACGGTGAAGACCACGAGTCCTATCAGCCACGGCAAGATGAATAGATAACCCTCAATGGCCTCACGCGTGCTTCGTTTCAGCTTTCTCAAAGCCGACACCTACCTTCGTATGGCAAGAGGGAGCCACGCCGCTTGCCATTTCATGGATAGCATCGTGTCTCCCTCTCATTGAGTCCTATCTTCCAAACGCCTTTTCAGACTTGCTGACTGCTTGCCTCATGGCTACTTCAGGAGTTGCCTTCTCCAACAGGACGAGGTCGAAGGCCTCACTCACATACTGACTGCACTTTTCCATGTACTCAGGTGTTCTCAGGAATCCGGGCGACTTCAGAGCATACCTGAGTGATTCATAGAATACTCTCGTGTTCGGATCATCGAGCAAGCCCGTTGCCTTTATGGCATTTTCGGAGACGGGGAATGCCCATCCGGCTTCGCCCTGAGTCTGTCCGCCTTCCTCGGCAAGGAACTTGAGAACCTCGACAGCGGCTTGCTTGTTCTTGCACGCTGCCGCCATAGCCCAGCCCGAAGTATTCATCATGGTAACCGGCTTGCTGCCTGCAGGCGACGGCACAACGACTGCACCATAATCGTCGGCAGGAAGGCCCCTGCTGCTCAGGTAGCCAAGGAACCACATTCCAGAGTGGATCATTCCCAGTTTGCCCGAGCTGAACATGGCATAGGTGCCTCCAGATGCCGACAAGATGGATCGTGAAGGCGAAACCTTGTCCACAAGAACCATGTCCGTAAGGAACTTCATCGTCTTGATTGCGCCGGGGCTGTCGAAGTAGCCCTTCATAGTAGTGCCATCAGGAGACAGATAGTCGCCTCCGCCCATGACGAACCAGTTCTGCCAATCATAAGGATCGCCAAAGGAAAGGGCAGCGCCCCATACCTTGTCGCCCTCATGTGTCAGGGTCTTCGCCGTATTCCTGAAGTCGTCCCATGTCCATCCAGTCTGTGGATAAGCTACTTTGTAGCGGTCGAAGACCTTCTTGTTGTACCAGATGACTTGCGTGGTCCAGTCTTTGGGAATACCATAAATGCGGCCATTGTAGGAGTTCCATGCAACCAGTGCAGGGTTGATCCCGCTGAAATTAATGTCGTACTTGTCCAGGGGCTCCAGCCCTCCGCGGCTGGCCAGGGACGGATAGTCCCACACCAGGAAGAGATCTGGCGGGGTGCCCGCTGCCAGACTCGTAAGCAATCTGTCGTCATAGCCGTCAGGCATCGGCTGTAGCTCAATCTTGATATTGGGATTGATCTTTTCAAACTTCTCGAACACAGCCCTTGCCCACTCAGATCCTTCTGCAGAGTCCCAGGTCATCGCTCTCAGAACCACAGGTTTGCTGGCAGCTCCCATCGTGAATCCGGAGATGAGAAACACTGCAATAACCGCAATTGCCAGACTGCGCAGTTTCTTCACCAAAATTCCTCCTTCATCGTTGTTTGCTATGCCATCCTCACCTAAGCCATCGGGTGTCGAAAGGAATCTACCTCAACAACCACCTCCGGGTATCTGAACCGGGTATCTGAATAAGATTCAGCCTTGCAGATCTACATGATGTATGTTCAGTTCTTAAAGTAAGTCAGCCTATACATTCTACGCCGTTATGTATATTCCTGCTTGTCGAGGGCAAATTGGTCCATAAGTTTCCGGTTCTTGCATGCCTGGCAGGCATGATAGCACAGACTTGCATATAGATCTCAAATGAAGTTGACAGAACAAAATGGCGCAGCCTGCCCCAACAGGAAAATGCCAGATCCCGACGCCGCCAGGAGAGAAAGCCGCGCTCCGGCCTCAATCAAATAATGAGGACGTCAGGTCTCTGCACCGTCGCCCCCTCGACCTCGATG
>DMOT01000131.1 GCA_003456765.1 Bacillota bacterium | reverse complement strand
TCCCTATACAACCATTCATGCCGGGCGCGGCACCGGTGTCACATCGCAGATTCGGGCTTTTCGCCTCAAGCCCGTGAGGGTTGCGGTTTACCAGGGCGATCGGACATATTCCGGCGCCTCTGATGTGGCTTCATCCCTGGAACTCGTCGGCGCATACCCCCGCTATGTGACAGATGCCGAAATCAGGCGCGGAGCCCTGGGCGGCTATGATATCTTTGTGATGCCCGGAGGCGCTCAGGATGTGCAGTCATATGCTCTTGGGCCTGTGGGGAAGGCACATATACGGTCGTTTGTGGAATCCGGTGGCGGCTACATAGGCATTTGCGCAGGGGCGTATCTGGCGTCGACGTCCCGATTTGAACTCAACCTCGTCGATGCGCCGTCCGAAGGACGAGGAGTCGTAGGAACTCGGATAGCGATTCGCCAACGATCAGACCGGCATCCGCTGTTCTGGGGGTATGATGATGTAATATTCGACCTCTACTACGGAGGCGGCCCCAATTTCGTAGCTGACCATCGGGCGATTGCAGTTCTCAATGGAGTTCCGCCGTTTTGGAAGAGCAGCCTTGAAGGGTCAGCCCCGTTCATTGAGGATACATGCGGCAAGGGAAAGGTTTTGCTCATGGGGCCTCACCCTGAGAACTCTCAGGGCGCGGAGGGTGCATTTGGCATGCCGAGGCTGTTTGCGAATGCCATCTTCTACATGGGTTCCAGTGACCTTGAACAGATTGATTTGGAAGCGGATCTAACGGGCTCCGTGGCGTCGTGCGAATACGCAGGCGGCCTGCTTTCGGCGAATCTGCCTGACGCCGCTGTCGTCTGCAAGCGGATTGAAGATCTAGAGGCCGCTCTTGATGAGATCAGCTGCTGCATCAGTCAGACCTGTGACATCTCTGCTCGTCTTGATGGTAAGACTGAACGTTCCAGGTTCTTCTGGAATTACTGCTACTTCGGATGGACCATGAAGGAGCCTGTCAGGCGAATATGCGAGCTTCCAGTGAAGCTGACCCGGCTGGCAGAGGATTATGAGGAGCTGAAGCAGGCAGTCGCAACCTTTGAGAGTGAGGTGTGCGAGTTTCCCGGCTACAGCGTGATTGAGTGCATGCTCCGCTCATGGAATGCCGTTGAGGCTGTTTGCAGGGATTTAGCTGTATTGCAGCCGCTGTGGAGGAGGATTGCCGAGGGCATGGCAGAGATCGAACGTGATGTCGATGCCCTCCTTGCCCGGGAGAAGGCAGGGGCCGTGCCCACGGAACTGGACTGGTGGAGGCTGAACATCAGAGAATATATGATAGCAATCGAGCTTGTAGGCGGGCTCAATTGGAGGTACTGGGTTAGTGAGGACAGCACGGAGGAGACCGTTCGCACCGGTTATGGCGGGGAAGACGGCGATCCGATTCAGACCATAGCCGCCGCGACCGAACGTGGGGCTATAGGAATCCTCACTATGAACGCCATGAGGCTACACGAGGTTCTGGAAGCGAATCTCGTGGCTCTGGCCATTGTGGAGACGATGCTTGCCATGTGATCCATCCGGAGGCGACTACACATCACAACGAAGGGAGCGTTACAATTGGATGGACCTCGTATCCCTCACTTGCAAGAGCTTGATCGGGTCATAGGACTTGTAAATACGGTCTTTAGCCCTGAAAATCGCAGCATGGGGTTTGAGTTCCCGCAGCTATTTTCCGGCGATAATCTGGCCCGGCTCAGGATTTTCGTTGACTCGAGAGCAGGAACTCCCGTAGCCCATGCAGGATATGTTGCGCAGGAGTTGGTCGTTGAGGGCTGCAGGCTTCCCGTTGCAGCACTTGGGTCGGTGTGCACACTGCCTGAGTTTCGAGGCAGGGGCCTTGCATCGGGGCTTGTAAAGAGCATCATGGAACAGGCTCGCTCTGAGGGGCTCGTCATGATGCTGATATCAGGTGACTCTAATGTATATAAGAGGCTGGGCGCCATTGAAACCGGTGACTTTGTGAGGGTCGGGGCTCGTCGAGAGGAGCTTCCTCGGCTTCGCGAGGCTGTGCGTGCGTGGCTGAAGGGTAAAGAGATCGTGTGCAGGAAGGCAAAACCGGAGGACGTTCCGGCGATGGCGGCAGTTTACAGACGCGAACCGGTGCGATATGTCAGGTCGGTGAAGAGTTTCTCCGAGTTGACCTGGTGGAGACCTGAGATGAAGCGTCTCTTCGCCTTCGAGAGCATGCGGATCGCATCGACAGGGCGGGAGATGCTGGCCTACATTGTTACCCGCCTGCGCACCCTGGATGACGGCAGAGTAAGGCTGCATGTGCCTGAGTTCGCGGGGCCAAGATGGGCTGTGGCTTGTTTGATGGAACGTGCCTGTGCTGAGCTTGCTCCCGATATGCTCACCATGACCGTGTGCGCATCAGATCTGGATATGATTGAAACGTTGCGCCGAGCAGAACTGCCCTTGCGCCGAACGGTGCTTCCCGGCTACACGGTGATGGCGCTGGATTCTGCTGCACTTCTGAATAGCGTTGAACCCATCCTTGCAGAAAGGGATGGAGCTACTCGGGATGATTCGTTGTCGGCACTCTCAGGGGCCGAGCTTGTAAAGGCGCTGTTCGGCGGTGCGAACGCGATCCCACTGCCTGTTCCGGGCCTGAATTACACATAACCGGAGGGTTTCGAATGGACCTTGTAATAGGCGCCGATGGCGGGGGAACTAAGACTGCCTGCGCCATAGCACAGATGAACGGAAGAATCATTGGACTGGGCTACGCCGGACCATCCAACCATCTGCGCCTTCCCGGCCGCCACGCACAGGCGGCAGAGGCTGTACTTGAAGGCGCGCAAGCCGCATTTGCAGATTCCGGAATGGCCGGCGCTCGGGTGCGCCAGGCCTACCTGGCGCTGGCCGGTGTGGGAACCGACGGCGTGAACGTGAAGATGGTGGACGCCGCCCGCCAAGTTCTAGACGCAGAGGAGATCATCGTGGACAATGATGCGGTGGCAGGTCTTGCGGCGGCCACTGGTCAGCTCTATGGTGTAGTGATTATTGCCGGCACAGGTAGTATCGCTGTGGCAGTTGACAGAGAGGGGCGGAGGGCGAGGTCTGGTGGATGGGGGTATCGTATCGGAGATGAAGGTAGCGGCCAGTGGATAGG
>DMOT01000227.1 GCA_003456765.1 Bacillota bacterium | reverse complement strand
CCTCAAAACCATCAGCCGGGATGCGTCCCTTCGCTCTATTGGAGTCTGCGCAATGAGCTCTTCAGGAAGCTCGTAGTCGAAATCATCTACCCTCATATGCATGTCCCTTCCCCGGTCCGCCGCGACCTTCGCCCTAGCGCTGCTCGCAACCTTACTCTGAATATCCCAGCCTGTCAAGGATTGACTGATCATCCCGCCATCGCCTTCGCACCTTGACCCAGGTTTGCAGGTTGATCTGCGAACCGAGCAGCCTCTCGGCCTCAAGCCTGGCTCGAATTCCAGCCTCTTTGAGAACCCTACCGCCCGCCCCTATCACAATTCCCTTCTGCGACTCGCGTTCAACGTACACAGCGGCCCTCACATCCACTATGTCCTTGTCGTCCCGGGGGGTCATCTCCTCAACCACAACTGCTATTGAGTGGGGTATCTCCTCGCGAGTCAACTCAAGAAGCTTCTCGCGAATCAGCTCCGCGATGAGGAATTCTTCAGGACGATCTACGACTACGTCGGGCGGGTAGTACATCGGCCCTTCCGGCATGGCATCGGCTATCTCTCGAAGCAGGCCATCCATGTTTTCGCCGGTCGCAGCCGAAACAGCCCTAACCTTCTTGAAATCGCCCAGAGCCAGGCAGGCTTCCTCAGCGCGCCTCAACCCCTCAGCATCCACAAGATCTCTCTTGTTGACTATGAGCCATGCGGGAACAGCGCAGTCTGCCACGTACGACGCAGCAGCCCGGTCGTCGGCTCGGGCGGGAGACGTCGCATCAGCCACAAGCAGTATGAGGTCAACCCCTTCCATGGCTCCCCTGGCCGCCTCGACCATCCTCTCGCCAAGGCCGTGCCGGGGTTTGTGTATTCCAGGGGTATCAATGAAGACTACTTGTGCGTCGGGCAGATTCGCTATGGCATTTATCCTGTTTCGCGTGGTCTGGCGCTTGTCAGAAACTATCGAGACTTTCGCGCCGACTAGACTATTGAGAAGCGTGGACTTGCCCACACTGGGCTTGCCCACTATTGACACAAACCCGGACTTCAATTACTCCATATCCTCCGATGTGAACGCCAGGGGAAGCAGTTCGCGCAGGGTCATGATGGTCCTGGCATCTCCTTCCCCGGCCATGATTACTGGCATGTCAAGCCCAAATTCGGCCATGAACTGACGGCATATTCCGCACGGACTGACCGGCTCAGGCGAAGCTCCGCATACAGCCACTCCCAGGAATCTTCGTTCGCCTTCCGAAATCGCCTTGACGAAAGCCGTTCGCTCTGCACATATTGTTGCTCCGAAAGAGGCATTTTCTACATTGCAGCCAGCATAAATCCGCCCGCTATCGGCGAGAACTGCCGCTCCGACTCTAAAGCCGGAATAAGGGACATAAGCGTTCTGGCGCGCACTACGTGCTGCCTGTACAAGCATGTCCTCAATATCGGATCTCTGAGTGTGTGCCACATCTATGACTGTGACATTCTCCGACAATTACATCCACCCCCGAGTTCCCTCTACACAGAGCTGATCTTGACCGCGGTTCCCGTCGGCACGATTTGCACCCATGTAGTGCCAGGGCACAGCTGAATGTTGCCGCCGGCTTCGCTGACATAGACCGCAGGTTCTCTCAGCGAGGAGTCTCGAATCCAACGCCCTCGCGTCACCTGGCCGCGACTAAAGACTAATGCCTCTCCGCTCCCTGCAAGCTCCATGTATAACCTGCCTTCACTATCCACCACTCGAGTCTCAACCAACTCGATGATAACGTTCTTTGCCTCAATCTGCATTCCGGTATTCAGGTCGACATGCGCCTCCTGCGCAATGGAACGCAGCCAGGAATCTGTGCCGATATCATATTCCCACTTTACTGAATATCCAGGCCAGTACGATATCGTCACGTCGTTCGCGCTCGCCTGCCTGCCAGCCTCTTCTTCTGTGAAAACGTAACCTGAGCGAGCAGACTTAGTTGGATAACCCATGTCGTATGCGCGTTTGACAATCGACTCTGCTTTCGCATAGAGATTGTGCGGGGCACGCCTTGCTTTGTCGCGATAGAAGACGCTTCCGTTCTCAAGCTCGTTTACCGAAGGGTAGCCCAGTTTGTCTATCATCTGCAGGCCATCCAGGCTTCCTCCGCAGTGCGCCAGGACTGTGCCGTGTTGGGCGGCAATATCTACGATGTAGGAGCGCACGCTCCTTATGGGACCGATGGCAATAGATGAGTTTTGCGAGTAGAACGCAAGGAATCGAGTGATGCCACCCTCGGTCATCATCTCATACACCAAAGAGGCGGCGGCAAGCCCACGCTGAGGCCTTGCTGCCGGCGAATTCTCAATGACTGCAGCAAAGTAGTCCACATCTTCTGTCGGAAGAAGGTACAGGCCTGTGAGGGGATCTGTAATAGCGTCAGTATCCCCGGCTTCATCAGGCAGAGACAGTTCAGGCGATGCTTCTCGGCCGAGAGGCATCGCCGGGATGTGAAGCCTCACAAGCGCCGTGCCGACAGCCAGTGTGATGAAGATGATCACTAAACTTCGGCATCGGCCAGACGTCACCACTGAAGGCCTCCTTTGTGATAAGCAGCAAGAGAGAGACTGGACTCACGCTTGATCTCAAGCCGCTTGTCGGTCCTGGCGAACTCAGACACCATCGGCTGGAGGGCCCGTTCCAGCGAACGGGGGTTCCCCACAGCGTATATTCGTATTGGGTTAACCGCAACCGGACGCTGGTTAACCAGAACTATGGGGCCGATGCATCTGATTGATGAGGTAGCGATTACCCGCTCGCCCCCGACCTGGGCGCCAATTGCTCCGGCTGCAAAGAGCCTATCCAGAATCTCAGAGACATCCCTCTGGTGGACTATCTCGTGGAAGCCGTAGCCTGACGGGGCGTCGTACGCCAGAACCATGACACCCGCGCCCTCCAGCTCAGAAAGGCCGGCAGCCTTTCTCAATTCAGCACCTTGCTCATTGAGGGAGTCGATCTCCCGCGCGAGCACTTCAGCCTGGGTTGCAAGATCTCCCGTATCAAACGAGACACCCGACTGGTCTATAACAACCTCTATTGCCGTGGGCGACCTGGCAATCAACGGGTCGTCGCTGATTGCCGTGCGGGTGGACTTCTCAAGCGCATTCTGCCTGTCCTGAACTTGCGACCCGGAAGTTCCGGGTGTGATCAGAATGTATGCGCCCTGTCCTGCATAGCTCTCGACCCTGTTGTCAAGGCTGAGAAGTTCCAGAACCCGTTCCCTGGCCGCGTTGAGCCGATCTGCCTGAACGGCATCGTACAATTGGGCAGAAGCCTTTGCCAGCTCACGCCCTATCTCTTCATTACTGCGCGCACCAATCAGACCTTCAGCTGCGCCGCGCAAAACCGGATCCGCGCTTCCGACACCGGCGAATTCATCCCTTTGAAGCATGGTTCTTTGAATGTCAACATAGTTCATTGCGCCAAGCCTCGCCATGTCGAGCACGCTCAACTCCCCTGGCAACCTTATGATTCCAACATGCCGCCCTATGACAAGAGCGTCGAAAAGAAGCACAATAGATGCCAGCAGAAGTAGGGCAAACCAATCCAGTTCGCCCATTCTGACGACTCTGCGCCTCCTTACCTTCCGCCACTTGATAGGCTTATCATTGGGCGCGGTACGGCGATAAGCTAATGTTGTCATACCGCTCCACTTCCACTCTGATCCCCCATCGTTTGAGGGAGTTTATTATGAGGTCAAGACTGCTCTCAAGCACCTGCGGGTCCCCCACAGCCTTTATGACAACCGGGTTGACCGGTATCGGACTCTGGTTCACAAGAATCTGCGGGCCGGCCGAACGTATTGAGGACGTAGCGACAAGCCTCTGGCCGCCAACCTCGACTCCCTGAGCGCCTGCGGCATACAGCTCGTTGACTACGTCGCGCACATCCTTATCCTGAACCACTTCATCGCTTGTGAAGCCTGATTCGGCATCGTACATCGATACGGCAATTCCCCATCCCGTTAGCGCAGAGTATCCGGCTGCACGCCTCAATTCATCAAGCGAAAGCCTCAGAGAGTCGCTTTCATCCCGCAGCAAGCGCACCCTATCCTGCATTGTTCTGGGCGTAATGACGTTAGCTTTGCCACCCGCAATTTCGATATCTATCGCCCCTGTCAACCCTGTCAAAGCCGGACTCTTCTGAATGGAGTCTATCGCGGTAAGCGACAGAACATGAGCTGCATCCTCCACTACAATCCTTCCGTCCTGCCCTACTGAGACAGTTATCATGGCCTGTCCCGTAACTGCAATCACCTGCGGATCAGAGTTGATTATCGCGAGAACAGCCTCACGCCTGCGGTTCTCCTGCTCGCGCTCGATCACATCCCCCGTAGCCCTTCCGTAGTATCCCATGATATACGCGATGGACTCAGCGTCATTCGCTTTAGAGACTTCAAACTTGAACTTGGCAAGAGCATCACGAACTGCGGTATTGCGATCGACACCCAGCTTGATCGCTTGCCCCTCATAGTAGTCGGCAAGGGACAAGGCGCCCTGGCGGAGCAATTCCGTCTTTGAGACTTCACCCGGGAAAGTGATCAGCTCTGCAGCACGGGCAAGCACCAGGATATTGACGAACAGAAGAACTATTATTATTCCTGTCAGCCACTGCCGCTGCCTGCGGACTGACTTGGTGGTATCAGACTTTGGCTTGGAAGACATGTAGGCGGTCACCTCACATTAGCCGTGACGCGATCGTAGACAGCACCTTGGGACCTAGTATGAGGACTCCGACTATTGCAGCTCCTACCGCCGACACCAGCACGGCGCCGGCAGCGACATTCTTTGCCTCAGCCGCCAGAGAGTCATATTCTTTAGTAACAAGATCCACACAGTGCTCAATAGCAGTATTCACCATCTCTGCGGTAATAACCATTGCTGCAGCCAGAGCCATTATTGCAACTTCTTCAGCGCTCAATTTGAAGAGGACGGAGACTACTCCCATGGTTATAGCCGCAATCCAATGTATGCGCACATTCCTCTCACTCTTTAGCGCCTGCACAACTCCGATGCCAGCGTACCTGAAGCTTTCGCGTAGATTGCGCGCCTTCAAAACACACGCCCCCACCTCAGCGCGGCAGCCCGATCCTATTCATGACTGATTCTTCTAGTCTCCTCATGCAGGCCGCATCCTCGGCTTCTTCGTGATCATAGCCAAGGAGATGCAGCACGCCGTGGACGGTGAGATAACAGACCTCCCTCGAAAGCGAGTGCCCGTAATCTTCGGCCTGACCAGAGGCGCGTTCCAGCGAGATGACTACATCACCTAGAAGAACCTCTTCCGCTGCCGCAAATTCATAGTACATTCCATCGTATTCAGTAGGAGGAATCACGTTAGGACAATCAGGGCAGTCAGCTATTTCAACACACTCACCATCATCTGCCACAAGCTCGTCCGGATCCTCCAGGGGAAAAGAGAGAACATCAGTCGGCTCTGGAACCCCTCTGTAAGCTTCGTTGAGTTGAGCAATCTCCTTATCATCAACGAAGCTGATGTCCACTTCGTAGTTGTTGTGTCCCATAACCATCTGTAGCGCTATTGCAACTGCCCCCTTTACTTCTGCTTCTAATTCATCGGTAACGTCGACCTTGTCTTGCCTATTAAGAATCTCAGCGGGCATTTTCGTCCCTCCCGAGCGTTTTCCTATCGCCAATGGCGCTTCTGGTATCAGTTTCGCCGCTCGCGGCCTGTTTCGAAGACAAGCCCGCAGCCTCATCCCTGGCCGAGCTCCCTGCCGTATCTCTTCCGCCATTTGCCGACGGCTCGTTTGATGGCAGTTCAGGATACTCGACCCGCTCATGGTATACCCCGCTTAAGACATTGATAAAAGCGTTTTCTATCTCATTCAGTTCCCTGAGGGTGAGGTCGCATTCGTCCAACTGGCCGTCATTCAACTTCTCCCTGATTATCTTCCTTACGGCGTTCTTAACCTGCCAGGAAGATGGGTCAGACATTGAACGCACAGCCGCCTCCACCGAATCTGCAAGCATCACAACAGCTGCCTCCCGCGTCTGTGGCTTCGGCCCCGGATACCTGAAGTCCTTTTCGTCTATGCACAGATCTCGCTCACTTTCAGAAGCTCTCGCATAGAAGAACGAAACCAGGCCGGTGCCATGGTGCTGTTGGATCATGCCGGCAACCGGCGCAGGAAGTTTGTACTGCTTAGCCAACTCCACCCCGTCTTTCACATGCGATGTTATGACAAGCGTGGAGAGGGCCGGACTGATCTTGTCGTGCGGGTTAGCCTGCGCAAACTGGTTCTCGGCAAAGAAATACGGGCGCTTAAGCTTGCCGCAGTCGTGGTAAAGCGCACCCACACGCACGAGCAACGCGTCCGCTCCTATGGCCTGGGCCGCCGTTTCACCCAGGTTCCCTACAAGAATCGAATGATGGTAAGTGCCAGGCGCCTCCAGCAGAAGCCGCCTGAGAAGCGGATGGCCGGGATTCGATAGTTCCAGGAGACGAAGGGAGGATGATACCCCGAACAAAGTCTCGAAGAACGGAAGCGACCCCAGCGTCATCACGGTCGATATTATACCATTCACAAATCCCAAATACCATCTGGACACTATTTCCGGTTCACCAAATCCCAGCCCGTAGCAGACGGATACCGTGGCAACCGACACACCGACAGCCAAAACTGCACGAGTCATGCTCGACCGTTCATGAAGGTCGTGAGCTGCATAGGCCCCTGCTGCTCCAGCCGCAAGTGACGCGAGCATCGCGAACATGTTGCCCCGGAACAAGACTCCTATAAGAGCAGCCACTGACAGGTTAACCACCAAAGCTATCTCCAGGGACGCGAGGAATGAGATAACCATAGTAGCAAACGCGGCAGGCACCAGGTAAGCCGCGTAATCCGGGGTCAAACTCACAAGAATACTCCCGAGGAGCAATACGAGGAGGCCAGCTATGGCCACCAGGGATAGCATCCCGCGCTCCCTCGGAGCCCGTGCAGGAAAACTCTTGATGTAGACGCCGGTGTAGCCAACAGCTAACGCAGTGAACGAGATTACACCCACCCAGCCCAGTATCGAGCCGCGCGCTCCGAGAAGACCCAGGTCTTTCAGGATCTCTATCGTCTCTTCCGTAGCCAGCTCTCCGCGTCTTATGATGTTCTGGCCTTTTTGAACATAGACTGGCTGGACCAAATCAGCCTCTTCCTCCGCAGCCTTCTCCACTTTTGCAAGGCTGAGGGAGAGGTTAGGGCGAATGGCCGATATGACCAGGCGCGAAACAGGCTCTACGCATTCGTCTGGAAGGCCCCTGTCCGACAAGGCCCCAGGAATACCTGCCGCAATAGTCTGCAGGTTGTCATCGGTTATCCGATTCTCCCGCATAACGCTTCCTACAAGAGCTGCGGCCGCCTCCCGCGCATCCTCATATTCCATCTCATTCATTGAAGCCAGGAGCGCAAGATCTGCTTCCGAAGCTACGATCCCCATGTCGTCCGCAATGATTCCGGCAGCATGCTGCGCAATTACCTCAATGTCTCCTTCAGGGATTTCGCGGGAGGCCGAAGAAATGGCGTCAAAGACTGATTCAACCGTCTCCTCGGCCATGTAGGAGTAAGATTGATTTATCTCATAGTTGTCGGGGAAGCTGGGAGCGTTCTTCAAGTACACCCTTCGAGCCTCTTCCCGAAGTTTCTCTGTGGCAACACGGTTCACTATCGTCCTTTGGGCCTGAATGTCGCGCTTGGCGAACTGCCCCTTTTCCAGCGCAACGGATTGAGGCAACAGCGCTGACGCTACGATAAGCGAACCAAGTATGACCGTCGCCAAAGCAACCGCAATCCTGCTGCTGAGGAATGCCTTTATGCTTTCGCCGAATCCATGTAAATTCTCTTTTCTGGACGGCTGGGCCAACGGCATCACCCCTTCTCCTTCCGTTTATGACGCCTCAAAGCCTCAAGTGGATAGGTCGACATCTAGTGACTCTTTCCTGGCTCTTTCAGCATCGAACCTCTCGTATGCCTGGACTATCCTTTGCACAAGCTCATGCCTGACAACATCCTGGTCGTTCAGGTGGACGAACTGAATGCCTTCGACTCCGGCAAGCACAATCCTGACATCCTCAAGCCCTGAAAACTTCCTGTTGGGAAGATCTATCTGGGTAATATCTCCAGTGACTACTGCCTTCGACGAGAACCCGAGGCGAGTCAGGAACATCTTCATCTGCTCGGGCGTAGTGTTCTGAGCCTCGTCAAGTATGATGAATGCATCATCCAGCGTCCTCCCGCGCATATATGCCAGGGGTGCGATCTCGATTACGCCCTTCTCTTTGTAGCGTTCAAAAACCTCAACGCCAAGAATATCAAAGAGTGCATCGTATAGCGGCCGCAAGTAGGGGTCCACCTTCTCCTGCAGGTCGCCCGGGAGAAATCCCAGTTTCTCTCCTGCTTCTACAGCAGGGCGCGTAAGTATTATCCTGCTGACGCTCTTGGATTTCAGGGCCGACACAGCCATGGCCATCGCAAGATACGTCTTACCAGTTCCGGCAGGCCCAATACAGAAGACTATGTCGTTCTTCCTCATTGCATCTACATATAGCTTCTGGCCTACGGTCCGTGGGCGGATCTGCTTCCCGCGCGCCGTTACCTGCACGACATCACTCAAAACCGAGCATAGAGTCTCGGGCCTTTCCTTCTGCGCCAACATGACGGAATACCTGGTTTCACGGCCCGAAATACGATTGCCCGCGCGCACAGCCGACTGCAGATCGGAGAGGACACGCAGAACCTTGCTGACAGATCCCTCCGGTCCTATCACAGTCACGTCATTGGCACGGGCTACTATTTTGCATTCAAGCAGTTCCTCAACCAACCTCAAGTTCTCGTCCCGGTTACCGAACAGCGCAGCTGCCTCTGCGTTATTGTGTGTGCAGAACCTAGCTTCAACAACCGGATTGCTCAAATGAGATTGCTCCCTCCCTCTCGCAATTGATCCACATTTCCAGTGGCATTTGTGAGAAAATACTCTTTCATGGGACACATAGAAATCACACGCTTGAGGTTTCGGCTTGACTGCGAACATCAGACTTCGAACACAGCCGCCTACAACCGCTCGCGCGCCATCCCTATGTCTTCAATAGTCTCCACAATCAGTACCACTTCAACTGCATCAGCCATATCCGCCTCGTCAGACACCTTTTCAATCACAGATACGATCCTTGCCTCCGGATGAAGCCTGCCACGGACAGACTCTTCGGCAGATGCACGGGCAAACACGTAAGCCTCACCGCGGCTGATGCATGTCGTCGTAACGGAAATCTCATACCGCTCAATCTTGATCAATTCTACATGAAGGCCCAGGTCCCTTCTATACTCGCTGGTATCGTAAGCCCTGAAGCCCCCTGCCCTGCCCAGTTTGAAGTCGATGTTGCCGCATACGATCCTGTACTGGACCGCCTTGCGCCCCGTCCTCACCCGCTGCTCAACAATAAGGGGAACCCTTCCACGCCCCTCACGCCAAACACGCCCTTCAATGATGGCCCTAGCGTGCACAACAGAACCGGCTCCGCCTGAGGGCTCTTTCGCTGACACGAGCACTTGCCCTGCCACGACTGTCTGCCCCTCTCTTACATGTGGCAGACCGGCAAGAACGATGAGCCTTACAATTACAGAATCTTCCGACGCAACGAGGTCAACAGGCGCAGTGGGAGCGTCGGGCAGAACCTTCCCTGCCACGCGAATAATAAGGCCAGTACCCTGTGTTTCCACACCTGCCCAGGCCAAGCTCTCAACAGACTTCGTGATCTCTGATGTTATGGCGTCGCAGTCAACGGATGACAGAAGCGCCCATCTGGTAATCCCCATCTCGCAGAGGATTTCCCGAATCATCCCTTCTTGAACTGCGTCAGCTCCGATGATATCGATCGTCCAAAGGATCGATGACATCACGTGCAAGAGAATAACAAAGATCACAAGCCCCGGAAAGAGGAGCTTCCTCCTGGCAAGCCCTGAAAGCAGAAATGGGGCCCCTACCCTTTGGTCCACAGTCGCCCAGCATCCACAGGCCCTCAGGATCGGACC
>DMOT01000032.1 GCA_003456765.1 Bacillota bacterium | reverse complement strand
TTATAGATCTCATTCACCGAATTACCGATCAACACGAAGGCTAGGCTGAGGAAGGTCAATGCCAAGCCTGGCGGAATCAGCCACCACCATGCGAGGCGCGTAAACCCTCCGAACTGGCGTGCATTCTGCATCATCCTGCCCCACGTGGGAACACGCGGATCGCCCAGACCCAGGAAGCTCAACGAAGCCTCTGTAAGAATGGCTCCCGGTATCCTGAGAACCAGGTTTGCAAAGATCAGCGGCATCACGTTGGGAAGAATATGTTCACGCATGATGTATCCTCCGGATGCCCCTGAAGCCCTGGCCGCCTCGACAAACATTCGCTCCTTAAGCGACAACGTCTGCGACCTAACAAGCCTCGCAATCCCCATCCACGCAAATATGGCAAGCAGGATCACGATATTGCCGACGCTCTTTCCGATCAAAGATCCCAGGATTATCAGGACCGGCAAGGTCGGAAGCGACATCATCACATCTGCGATTCGCATCAGTACTTCGTCAACTGCACCGCCGAAGTACCCTGCACATAGGCCTACAGTGGTGCCAAGCACTATCGCGATGAACGCAGACGAAAGGCCTATCGCAAGTGCGATTCTCGTTCCGTGAATCAGCTGCGACCAGAGGTCGGAACCCATATGGTCAGTTCCGAGCACTCCATGGACAAGGCCAAGGATCTCGAACTTGACAGGCGTCGTCTTGATCGTAACAGGCCCTTCCTTCGAATCTGTCCAGGCACTAAGCCGCACAGTGTAGGTACCCCTCTGAGAGAAGACAACATCTGTCGGCTCGTCGAAGAAACCGATGCCAAGTCGCATCTTCAGATCGTAGTCCCTGGCATCTACAAGAGCCTTTCCAGATTCAACGCTCCCGTGTATCTTTGCATCCCAGACATCGAACGCCTGGCCATCTGGGGTTACAAGTTCGAGCATTATTGTGGTCTCTGCACTGCTTGGCGCATCAACCGTATAGTCGAACCCAAAAGAGAACGTCTTGGGAGGCATGTAGTCGTACTCCTGGCTGTGACTAAGGACGAGTTTGCCTTCGGATGCGCCGATTGTCTCCTCGGCGGGAGCCTCAAGCTCGAAGCCATACTCATCCTCTGGCTCCTCCACTTCTTCGACTTCCTCGTCATCCGCCAGAAGCCCAAACGGATCCCAATCGACATCACTTGATACCCAAAAGCCCTCTGCTGACCACGGGTCTTCCTCAGGGGTCTCTTCTTCCTCCACAGGATGCGTCTGAGGCAAGACTATCTCCGTTCCCACTCCTTCGAAATATGGCAACTCGCACGACGACAGTGATACGCCATCAACCTGCTCGCGGACCCAATCGTCAACGCCCAGGTATGTCCTCATAGTGGGTGGAGCGTCCTTAAACTTGGCACTAGTCTTTGTGATCCAGGCTGGCGCGGCGAGCCTGTCAGCAAGGTAAAGGTCTTCCATTGGATCGTAAGGTGCAATCCATGGCGCAAAGATCGCGACCAGGAAGTACACGATCACTATCCCCAGACCTACCATTCCCTGGGGCTTACGCCTGTACTGCTCCCAGAAAGTAAGCGGCTTTGGAGCGGCCGCAGTAGCTGCCTTAACAACAGCGGCTCTCTCTTCACTCTTCGATCTAAGCTCAGTCTGTTGGCTCACTTCACACCACCTGCCCCAACGCGGATCCTCGGGTCAACAAGCCCATATACAACGTCCGCCAGTAGATTACATATTACAACAGCCAAAGCTATGAGGTAGAAAGCGCCTTGAGCCGCAGGATAATCCATCTGAAGTGTGGCATCAAGGAGGTATCTTCCAACCCCATGCCACGAGAAAATGCTCTCAGTAATGACAGCCCCCGACACCATCCCTGGCAACGACATGAAGAGCAACGTTACTATCGGCGGGAGGACGCTGCGCAGCGCGTGTTTATAGAGGACATCTCTTTCTGACATTCCCTTTGCCCGCGCCGTGATAATGTAGTCCTGCCCCAGGGCCTCTATCATCGTATTTCTAGCATACAATGCCCACGAACCAAAACCAACGATCATGTTGCTCGTAACCGGAAGCACGAGATGCCATAGTTTGTCAACAAACTGAGGCCACGCTCCAACAGGCGGGGGCGCGCTCATTGTGCCATGTATAGGCATTATTGGCCAGTAATAGCCAAACAAGAGAAGCATCAGCAACTGGACAAAGAACGTGGGCACCGCATGGGAAAAAAGGCCCGCAGGGATGACTACCCTGTCCCTAAACGAGCCCGGAGTCGCAGCAGCCTTGACTCCCAGACTCATCCCAACTGTTGATGTGAGTACAAACGTGGCAAGGAAGAGCTTGATGGTGTTGGGAAGCCTCTCCTTCAGCTCATTCCAGACATGCCGTCTTGTCGAGAACGAGTAGCCCAAATCAAACTTTAGTAAGTTCTTCATATAATTCAAATACTGCTTCCACGGGGGCTCGTCCAGGCCAAACTGTCTCCTTAACTCAGCCTTCGCTTCCGGCGTGAAGTTGGGGTCTATGATCATCTTGGTTGGATCACCCGGCATCACGCGGAACAAGATGAAGTTGAGGGTCAGTATGACGTAGAGGACGATCACGGCATAGACAAGTCGCCTGATGACATACGAACGAAAACCCAAATCCGTCTCACCTCATTCTGCCTTGTCACTGGATCGCCGCCCCAGGGCCCCTAGGCCCGGGGCGGCGTGTAACCAGCTCACTTCGGCCCTACTTGTTCAAACGCCAGTAGTTCGGGTTCTTAACAAGCCTTACATACTCGCCAGGCACATAATCCTTCAGAATGAACGGACCAGTTCCAACAAGCTTGGAGTAACCCTTGATCTTCGGGTGCGCTTCCTTCCAAGGCTCGAAGCCCTTCCAGTCCTCAACATCCTTCCAGATGTGCTTGGGCAAGAAGGCCAGGCCTGCATTGTAGACATGCCAGTAGCTGATGTTGTCAAAGTATACCTTGACAGTGTACCTATCGATCAGCTCAACCTTGACAATATCCTGAGTTGCATCGAGATACCTCGGAACGTCGTTCTTCTTAAGGTAGTTGATGGTGAACTCGACGTCCTCAGCGGTGAACGGCATGCCGTCAGACCACTTGATGCCCTTCTGAATATACCAGGTCACGGTGGTGCCCTTCTTGCCGGGCTCAGGCTCCCAAACGCCAACATCCCACTTGCGAGCCATCCACGGCATATCATCTAGCGTCTCAGGGTGCATTGCCATTAAGCTGTCGTTCAACCTGGAGAGCACTTCCTGCTCGTAAGCGCTTGATGCAACACACGGGTTGAGGTTCTTAGGCTCCTCCTGCAGCGCCCACCTGATGGTGCCGCCTTCGATAGCCTTGCCACGCCGGTCAACACGGCGGATGTTCATCGTAGTCCACTGGTTGTTGTAGCTGGCTGCACCGAAGCCCATCATCGGGACGTACCCGGTGACAAGATCGTCGCGGAAGGCGTCAATGTACGGCCTCGAATAAAGCGGCACATACGGCATCTCCCTGGCAAGGATAAGCTGGCAGGCATCTGCCGCCTCCTTAGCCTCCTTCAGATCTGCTGCATAATACAGCCGTTCAGACTGCTTGTCATACTCAGCGTTGCGCATTCCTGGGTTGTTATAGCCAGCTTCTACGTCCATCGACGAATGGAAGAAACTATACAGGTGCGTTGGATTCCTGCTCAGACCCCAGGCCAGGACATACATGTCAAACTCGTGAATGTCGATCTTATCGAGCATGACTGGGAAGTCCATCGGCTCAGGAACTACAGGAAGGCCAACCTTCTGGCACGAATCAGCAATCATCTTGCCGAGCTCGGCAGAGGTCGGAGCAACCTCGTAAGTGGGCGTGAAGATCTTCATCTCGCGCAGAGGCTTGCCCGTCTTAGGGTCGATCCTTATGCCGTCAGAACCACGCTTGTATCCAGCCTTGTCAAGGACCTCAGCAGCCTTGCCATGGCTGTATGCATACACAGGAACGTCGGCCTTGTAGAAGGGTGATACCTGTGGCACAAAACTCGTCATAGGAAGCATATAGCCTTTGAAGAGTGTGCGGATGATGTTGTCACGGTCGGTGCAGTGCGCAATGGCCTGACGAATCGGCTGATTCGCCAAGGGTTCTTCCCTCATGTTAAAGCAAAGGTAGAACATGTGGAACCCAAGCGTCATTGTCATTTCAGCGTTGGGCATAGACTTAGCCCTATCGATATCCTCGGGCTGCGTCAAACCAGCCCATACAACGCTTTCACCGCGCTCAAACGCGATTCTCCGGGCCTCCGAATCCTTGATAATCGGCATGATAATCTCGTCGACGTGCGGACCAGTGGTCTCGAACGCCATTTTCGCAGCGCCTGGTGCACCGGCGATCCCGAGAGCAAGCACGAGCGCCAACACTAAGGCAATCGGCAAGCGAACTTTTTTCGGCATTAACTACGTACCTCCTCGAATGTTAGTTTGATTGAATGGGTTATCAGTTCTCGTCACGATGCGACATATGAGTCATGTGAGTTGAATCGACGTCCCAGCAATCCCTGTAACCTAGAGAACACAACTTTACAGCAGCAACTGTTTAGCCCATCGCCATGCCCAGAAGGTTGATTCGTCACTGCATACCAGAATTCCTCCTACCTTCGGAGTGTGCTTCGGCCAAAACTTGAAGGCCACAGCAACAAACTGCGTTCTCCGTATTAACTAATCACTATTCTAGACTCGAACCGAAAGTCCTTCAAGCTTCAGCCGCCATAAGCAGAGCACAGCCCAACTTAGGATCGGTTCCTGTCGAGCATCGAATAGGGTAGTGGTTCGCCCGCCCTCTTTCCCACACAACCGTACGTGCCTGGCGTGCCTTTCGTGCTTTTCTCATACACGCCGCCTTCCATGACTCCGGGTCCACCACGACTACGCACCTTCTTCGAGGTAACCCCGGGCGGCCTCAACCGCCGGGTGCGCTCTCTTGCCAGGCCTGAAGCCCTGGCTCTGCTTGGAGAACGTGGGGTCAAACAGCGGCGTCAGCGCTTGTAGGGAAGCTCATCCAACCGTCCCTGGCCTCGCATGGAGTCTCCCTTCATCGGGCCGGAGGTCTGCCGCCAGATTCCTTCATATTCCGCCTCGCGGCAGACAGCCTTGACTCAAGATACGGCTACTGCTGCCCTCACCATCAGAGACTCTCACCCTAGAGACAACAATCATGCCGCGCGCACCAAAGGAAGTGCCGCCCGGGGCCCAGGCCCTGGGCGGCATCCTAAACAACCCTAGCGCCTTACGGCGTGAGTTTCCAGTAGTTCGGGTTCTTTACAAGCCTTACATACTCGCCAGGCACGTACTCCTTGAGAATGTACGGACCATGACCAACGAGCTTGGTGAAGCCCTTGATCCTTGGGTGAGGCTCCAGCCAAGGCTCGAAGCCCTTCCAGTCCTTAACATCCTGCCAGATGTGCTTGGGCAGGAAGCTAGCGACACGGTACAGGTTCCAGTAACTGATCTCCCGGTAGTAGATCTTCACAGTGTACCTGTCGATCAGCTCAACCTTTGTCACCTCGTCAGTGGTAGGCTTGTACCTCGGCACCTGGTGCTCCTTGAGGTAGTCCATGGTGAACTTGATATCCTCGGCTGTGAACGGCATGCCGTCGGACCACTTGATGCCCTTGTTAATGTACCAGGTCACAGTAGTGGCCTTCTTGCCGGGCTCAGGCTCCCATGTGCCGACATCCCACTTGTAGGCCATCCACGGCATATCTTCAAGAGTATCAGGATGCATCTGCTGCAGGCCGTCATACAGCCTCGAGAGAACCTCCCACTCGTAAGCGCTTGACGCAACGCACGGGTTCAGGTTCTTAGGCTCCTCATCTAGCGCCCACCTGATGGTGCCGCCTTCGAGGGGATTGCCGCGCCGGTCAACACGGCGGATGTTCAGTACCGTCCACATGTTGTTGTAGCTGGCCGCGCCGTAGCCCTTCATCGGGACATAGCCCGTGCACAGGTCAGTCCTGAATGCATCAATGAAAGGCCTCGAATAGAGCGGCACGTACGGCATCTCTCTGGCAAGGATCAACTGAGCAGCGTCTGATGCCTTTTTGGCGGTATCAAGATCGGGAGCCCAGTTCAGAGCCTCGAGATACTTATCCAGTTCAGGGTTACGGATTCCAGGCCTGTTGTAGCCAGCCTCGACGTCCTGTGACGTGTGGAAGAAGCTGTACAGGCTCGTCGGGTTCCTGCTGAGGTTCCAGGCCAAGCAGTACATGTCGAACTCACTAATGTCAAGCTTATCGAGCATGACCGGGAAGTCCATCGGCTCAGGATCAATTGGAAGCCCAACCTTCCGGCATGAATCAGCGATCATCTTGCCAAGCTCGGCGGAGGTTGGGGCAACCTCGTACGTGGGTGTGAAGATTGTCATCTTGCGCAGAGGTTTGCCCGTCTTGGGGTCGATCCTTATCCCGTCAGCACCGAGCGTATACCCAGCCTTGTCGAGAACCTCGGCCGCCTTTGCGTGGCTGAACTGATATACAGGCACGTCAGCCTTGTAGAAAGGCGATACCTGAGGAATGAAACTCGTCATCGGGAGCATATAACCCTTGAAAATCATGCGAATGATGTTGTCACGGTCGGTGCAGTGCGCAACGGCCTGACGGATCGCCTGGTCGGCTAATGGCTCCTCCCTCATGTTGAAGCACAAGTAGAACATATGGAAGCCAAGCGTCATTGTGAGTTCAGTGTCGCTGAGGATCTTTGCTCTGTCGATATCCTCGGGCCGAGTTAGGCCACCCCAAACGACACTTTCACCGCGCTCAAACGCGATTCTTCGTGCCTCGGCCTCCTTGATGATCGGCATAATAACCTCATCAACGTGGGGACCCCACGGCTCGTAGGCCACCTTGGCTACACCAGGCGCACCAGCAAGGCCAATAGCGAGCGCGAATGCCAACAATAACACAATCGGCAAGCGTACCTTTTTCGGCATTGAGCATGTACCTCCTAAAAATCTTTGATCCTGCTAGTCAGTCCTTGACTATCACCACGCCGCAATGGATCACTAACGAGAATCGGCCGTCAACCCCTCCTCTCTTACACGTCGCAACGATTGCCAAAACATAATACCGTAAATCTTTTCAGCAGCTTGGGTTATGTCCAAAACTTGCATTCGACACCAACTCCAAGAATTCCTTCTTCGATTTGCATTTTAGGGCCCATCAATACTCAATGCCAATTGCTTTGTCTTCCGTTTTCGGCTGGTTCAACAGTCATTATTCCTCTTGTTGGCTTCCGTGTTTTCCAGGGTGGCCAAGCTTGCCACATCGGGGAACCAGCATGACCAATGCAGAGAACGCAGGTGGCTCACCCTGCCACTGCCAACAGGCACAGCACTCCGGAAGATACGAATTCCCGACCACCTTGCACACAGGCTACGTCTTTTCTGCCCCAGAGCATACGTAGAATCCTCAATCCTCAGAAGAGCATCCATTCTCCGCTCACCTCTTTCCAAGCCGGAGACTCGCAACTTCATCGAGATCTCTTCCCACAATGTAGAATGCGGCGCAATAGAGTATGATTGCCAATCCCAATGGAAGCCACGACCACAGTACCTTCCATAGCCGAACCGATGTCCCACAGTCTCAGCTGTGTGTATCATCATCTCCCGGCTCATGTCGATATTCAGAACTCCGAAGAGTGACAAAGTAGCTTCGATTAAGATTGCTGTTGTAACGTTGAACATCATATATAGGAAGGAAAGCGGGAGAACGTTAGGTATGATGCGTGAGCATATGACGTGCAAGTCATCTCCGTCTGCAACCGTTGCCGCATCAATGTAAGGCCTCACGTTGACCTGAAATCCCTTGGCTCTGAGAATGTCTGTGATGCCAACAAGTGTCTCGACAACTACGCTGATTACAGCTAGGAGCACACCGAGCAGAAACTCGCGGCCAGTGCTGAACATAGCGGCACATCATTCCAAGAACCCCGAGGCAAACAACGTCAAACAGGTGGCGATGGCGATGCAGCTTGCCCTGAAGATGGCCTAGTGCTGTGCAAGGAAGCACATGTTTCTTATCCGCCTGATTTTTCATAACGGCTTGCTTATGGCTCATGCATACACCATCGGCTCCATGCCTGACCCCTGCGCGCATGTCCGGGCTTATTGTCTAATCGTCGCAAGTTGCCTACCGTTCAGCCACCGGCTCTCCGCCATAGACAACGCCATAGATATAGAAAATCCGGGGATCCGAGGCGACATGAAGCATGTCGACAAAGAAATGGGCTATTAAGAGGAAGACATCCGTAAACACCAATGCACCCGTGGCAAAGCGATAGTCGTTTGCCAGGGAAAGCACAAGGCTGGTCACTGTAGGAAGAAGAGCATTCCGGGCAGGGTGCCTATCATGCACCACAGTATCTGGAAATCCCTTGCCATTACACACTCCTCCTCGACAGTCTCAAGCATCGAGTCGCGCATCATCAGCATAGTGCCGGCAAAGTTGATGAGTCTGACACGCCCCATGCCTGAAGGCCGGGGAGTGCAAGGCCCATTGCAGCAGCAGGTATTCCATGTCCATCAGAGGATAGCTGATATTCTATCCTTAAGATCAGGCTCCGTATTCCTATCCCAACCCTCCCTGACATGGATGATGACCCCTGACCTGTCAATGACAAACACAGCCGGAACTCCGCGGAGCTTGTAGGCTACCGCAGCTGAGGACGCCGCACGCCCGCTCACAAGCGGAAAGCCCAGGTTCATCTGCTCCGCCAGTTGCCTCACCGCTCTATCGGCTTCTTCCATATCATTGAAACCAACACATTCGACCCCTCTTTCGCGGTACGCCTCCCACACCCTCTGAACACCTGCAAGAGCATCTAGAGACAACCGGTACTTGCTGTTCCAGAAGACTACTACAGTCACACTGCCACGTGCAGGCACTTGGATGCTTTCGTTCTTGACCCCTACTGTTCTCACCTCAGGCGCCTTTGATCCAATAAGAGTGGCCGGCTGCGCCAGAACAGACCAGCCATGGCCAATCACTAGCATCGACACCGCCAGGAGAACCACCGAATACCAGATAACACGCCGGCGCATACTGGACATTCTCAATCACCTCAATGTAACGCTCCTCAGAATCGGGAGCATCTTTCCACACTTTATGAGACGCTAGAACACTTCGGGAGTTTCGTGCCGGACGCATTTCCAGGCATACAGTTCTTACCTGAGAATGCGGCCTCTGCTGCAATTGAGTGGACAGGCAAACCGCAGGTCACATCTCGCGCACCCGCAAACCCTGTACACAGACCAGGGCCCTCACTAACGGGAGAGCCCTGGCCCCAACTGACACTATCGCTTGTGTTCATCGAACGAACCCGGTGGCACCCACACCATCTTGCCAACATGTTCCGAATAGCGGTACTGTCCATCGCCTGTTCCAAGCATGTCTCTGATAGCACGTTCGTACTTATTCACCTGGGCATCCATGTTGTCAGCGTGGTGAAGAATACATGCTTCGATAGTAGCTGGTTGGACCGGCGACCCCCACTCAAGATTGCCGTGGTGGCTTGTAATAAGGTGCGTCATGTGGAGAGTAGCCTTCTCAGTCCAGCAAGGCCCGGCACATGAGCTCCTTCTTTCGCATCCGTTTACAAGGTCCGCTATGCGCCTGTTTGCGACCTCAACGCCGATGACAATGTGGTCAGTCATCACGCCAGGCAGAGACATGCTAGCAGCCCCTTGCGTTCTGTCATAATCGTAGCTTTGCAGCTTGCCTACATCATGAAGCAAAGCTCCAGCAATCAGAATATCACGATCGACAAACTCATACTGGTCGGCCGCACACAGGCAAATCCTCAAAACCCCGGCAGTGTGCTCAAGCAGCCCTCCGGAATACGCATGATGATGCCTTACTGCCGCAGGCCACTCCATGAACCTGGTCCTGAACTCAGGTGCGCCGAAAAAGGATTCAAGCAAGCACTTTACGGACTTAGTCTTGATGCTTGCAATAGCATCATCGATCTCCTTTAGCATCTCATCTACATTGCGCACCGTCGAAGGAACATATTCGGCCAGATTGCACTCTGACGGTTCGCAGAGCGTAAGCGCCCCTCCGAACTGCGCTGTTTCACATGACAACTGTAAAGCACCGTTGAACTCCGTAACAGACACATTCCTCACCCTCACGAATGCGCCAGGTTCAAGCCCTCTCACCGCATCCGAAGAGTAATTCCAAAGCTTCAGACTAATCTCGCCAGTTCTATCTACAAGGCGCACATCCGCGAACTGTGATCCTGATTTCGTCGTTCTCACCCTGACATCAGCACAAAGAAAGACCGTGTTCACAACGACGCCGGGCCTGAGCTCCGATGCATACTGTGTTTTTGCAATGCGATCAACCATCTGAAACCCTCATTTCATATTGCGCAGCGCAATCGCCGGGAAGAAACGCGCAATCTCTGTGGCGGCAGCCTCCGGACTATCTGAAGCATGAACAAGATTCCTGTTGACTGATGTCGCAAGATCGCCACGTATGGTTCCTCGGTCCGCCCTCATCGGGTCAGTTGCGCCTATCATCTGCCTGACTGCTTCTACAGCGTTTGGCGCTTCGAGCGCCAATGCAATCACAGGACCGGACATCATGTAGTCTGCCAGTTCATCGAAGAAAGGCTTCCCTACAAGGTGCGCATAATGCTCTCGCAGAAGCTCTTCGGTCATTAGCAATGTTGTCGCCGAAACAATCCGACAGCCTTTGCGCTCGAACCTGGAAACTAACTCGCCGACAAGGCCCCTCATGATTCCATCCGGTTTTATGAGAACGCATGTAACCTCCATAACACACCCCCGCTCAAAACCGTGCTAATCCCTCCATTGAATAGAATCTACCCAAAGGCACGCTTACAT
>DMOT01000334.1 GCA_003456765.1 Bacillota bacterium | reverse complement strand
CCTTGATCGTTTCATCCGCCACGCGCACAACGTACTCCCGGATCATTTCGATCTCGCCTGTTGTACCCACGAGAGGTATCATCACCTCGGGCATCACGTTGACGCCTTCACGGACTAGCTCGCATGCGGCCTCAAATATCGCCTTCGTTTGCATCTCGTAAATCTCAGAGAAAACAACGCCAAGGCGGCAGCCTCTGAAGCCCAGCATCGGATTGAGCTCATGCAATGCGCCTATGCTATCGCGCACTTTCTGCTCTGCGATGCCCATGTCAGATGCTAGCTCCTCAATCTGCTTAGTCTGGCCAAGGCTTGGCAAGAACTCATGAAGCGGCGGATCCAACAGCCTTATGGTGACAGGCAGACCGTCCATCTCGCGGAAGATTCCCATGAAGTCGCCCTTCTGGTATGGGAGCAACTTGGCCAGAGCCGCACGTCTCTGCTCTTTGGTATCAGAAAGGATCATCTCGCGCATGGCACGTATCCTGTCTTCCGCAAAGAACATGTGTTCAGTTCGGCACAGCCCGATTCCCTCTGCTCCGAAAACCCGCGCCTGCTTGGCGTCTTGCGGCGTATCAGCATTGGTCCGGATCTTCAAGGCGCGGAACTCGTCGGCCCACTCCATCAACTTCCCGAAGTTGCCTGTAAGTTCTGGTTCCACCAGGGCCACTTGTCCCAGTATGACTTCACCTGTAGACCCGTTCAGAGTAATCCAATCACCCTCTGAGATAGTCAGGTCGCCACAGGTTATCTTCTTGTCCTTCTCACTAATAATGAGAGTCCCACAACCTGCCACACAGCAAGTTCCCATGCCTCTGGCAACGACAGCCGCGTGACTTGTCATGCCGCCTCGGCTGGTAAGGATACCAGCTGCAGCATGCATGCCGCCGATATCCTCAGGAGAAGTCTCGGTCCTGGCAAGCACTACCTTCTCCCCACGGGAGTTCCATTCCTCGGCGGCTGCGGCGGTAAAGACTACGCGTCCCACTGCGGCCCCGGGCGCTGCCGGCAAGCCCTTAGCAATCACATTGGTCTTGGCATTGGCATCTATCATCGGGTGCAGCAGCTGATCGAGCTGGGCAGGGGGCACACGGAGGACTGCTGTCTTCTTATCGATCAAGCCTTCCTCGACTAGCTCCACAGCGATGCGGACTGCAGCGGTTCCAGTTCGCTTTCCGGTTCTCGTCTGGAGCATGAACAGCCTTCCATCCTGGATGGTAAACTCTATGTCCTGCATATCTTTGTAATGCCGCTCCAGAGTGAGATATATCTGCTCTAGCTCCGCATATATCTCCGGAATTGCCTTCTTCAAATCGCTGATGGGATGTGGAGTTCTGATGCCTGCAACGACATCCTCGCCCTGGGCATTCATGAGATACTCGCCGTAGAAGACATTCTCGCCTGTTGCAGGGTCGCGCGTAAAGGCGACTCCTGTGCCAGAACTCTCTCCCATGTTTCCGAAAACCATGGTTTGGACGTTAACTGCAGTGCCCCAATCTCCTGGAATTCCATTTATCTTCCGGTAAGTGATTGCACGCTGGTTGTTCCATGAACTGAAAACGGCATCGATGGACCCACGAAGCTGTTCCCACGGGTCCTCGGGGAAATCCTTGCCCGTATGCTTCCGCGCAATCTCCTTGTACTCCTCCACCAGTTCCTTGAGGTCGTCTGCAGTGAGATCCATGTCAAGCTTGACTCCGCAAGCCTTCTTCTTGGCAGCAATGGCATCCTCAAAAGCCTCGTGCGGAACCTCCAGAACAACATCGGAATACATGTGCACGAACCGTCTATAGCTATCATAGACGAACCGAGGGTTTCCACTTCTCTTGATAAGGCCCTGGGCAGTAGTATCGTTCAAGCCAAGGTTGAGGACTGTGTCCATCATCCCGGGCATTGAAACACGAGCCCCTGACCTCACCGAGAGCAAGAGCGGATTGTCGGGATCTGCGAACTTTGCGCCCATCTCCTCCTCGAGTCGCTTCAGATTCTCGCGAATCTCCCCCTCGAGCCCCTCCGGCCATTTCCGGCTATGTTCATAGAAGGCAGTACATACTTCGGTCGTAATAGTAAAACCGGGCGGAACAGGAATCCCAAGGTTGGTCATTTCGGCAAGACCGGCTCCCTTGCCGCCCAGGAGGTTCTTCATATCGCCTTTGCCATCGGCGTGTTTACCTCCGAAGTAGTATACATACTTTGGAACGTTATTCTTTCCCATGCTGATCCCCCATTCTAATGCAGCAATATACGCATCAAGTGGAATTGAATTCTACATCCACGCCCTTTTTCCTTCTTGGTCACCCGGGCTAGTCTCCTGCAAAGACTATTCGGGTTACATCTATCACCGAAGACGCAACATTTAAGGCCTGTTTCAGGGTCGCAAGCCGGTTGCGCTTTATCCGCTCGTCGTCCACCATTACCAGCACCTCATCGAAGTACCTGTCTATGTCACCGCAGATCTCTGCTGTTCTCTTCAGGGCACCTACATACGCGTCCCTCTCCACAAACCCGTCTGAGCTCTCCTGCTCACAGACTGCCAAATCCGACCTCAACTCTCCAATCGCGTCATATAGACCGATTTCAGCGGGATCCTCAAATAGCCCGGGATCGCATTCGCCTGGCCC
>DMOT01000343.1 GCA_003456765.1 Bacillota bacterium | reverse complement strand
AAACAATCACCCTTTCGCCCGCGACGCTCCGTTTCAAGCCAAGCTTTGAGGTCGTGGGTGGTCAATCCATAACGCCTATTACTTCTATAGCGTCTCTTTTGACTCCTTCTCTGAGCTCGTCTGGCAGGAGAAGCGGAAAGGTTGATGAAATAGTCAATCACCCGAGGAATGCTGGGAGGGAGCTTCTTGAAGAGGTACTTGTTCACGGGAGGCAAAGTATACACCGCTCACTCGCGTCAGCCGTTTTGTGAGGCTCTGGCCTGCGTGGGAAGGCGCGTTATCGCCGTCGGCTCGAAATCAGATGTTGCCTCTATGACAGATCACACCTTTGAAAGGATTGACCTTCAAGGGAAGGCCCTGGTTCCTGCTTTCATTGATTCTCATATACACTTCAAGTTCTACTCGATGTGCCAGGCTGCGGTCAATCTTGAGGGTGCGCGTGATCCTAATGAAGCAGCTCTTCGTGTCGGCAAGGCTTTGGAAGGCGCCAAACCAGGCACGTGGGTGCTGGGATGGGGATGGAACAAGAATGACTGGCCGCAGGGGAAATCGCCGAATCGCTCTTACCTGGATGCTGTTGCCCCCAGGAATCCAGTGGCGCTTTTCAGTAAAGACCTTCACGTCCTCTGGGTGAACACTATGTCGTTGCGGCTTGCGGGCATAGGTCTCGACACTCCTGACCCCGCGGGGGGAGAGATAGCAAGGGACGAAGGCTCCAGGCAGGCGACGGGAGTCCTGAAGGAATCGGCTGTCGATATGGTGGCCCGTGTGATTCCTGAACCCACATTTGACGCGGTGACTTCGGCCATGGAAAGTGGCCAGGCGGAGCTTCATAGGTTGGGAATTGCAGGCATTCATAACATGGAAGATGCGTTGGCATTCGGGGCCTTCCAGGCTTTGCGAAACTCCGGGCGCTTGAAACTCCGTGTCACACAGGCGATTCCCAGAGAGAACCTGGACGATGCGATCGACCTCGGGCTCGGAACCGGCTTCGGGGATGAATGGTTGAAGGTCGGGCCGGTGAAGCTTTTTGCCGACGGGGCGCTGGGCTCTCAGACGGCCTATCTTCTGACGCCTTACGAAGGCAACGAGGAGAATTCTGGCATTGCTGTGACGCCCAAGGAGGAACTGGCCGAACTAGTAGGAAGGGCAGTGCTGGCAGGTCTGTCTTGTTCGATACATGCCATTGGCAACCGCGCCAACAGAGATGTGCTCGACATCTTCGAAAGCGTGAAAGAGGAAAGCGCTGCGCGCCATCTCCGCCACAGGATAGAACATGCACAACTCCTGCATCCGGAGGATGTTCGCAGGTTTGCGGACCTGGGAGTCATAGCCTCGATGCAGCCGGTTCAGATATTGACCGATATTCCTATTGCTGAGAAGCATTGGGGCAGGCGAAGCAGGTGGGCTTATGCCTTCCGTAGCCTGACAAAGGCGGGAACAACGCTTGCATTTGGCTCCGATGCGCCGGTTGAGACTCCAGATCCCATACGCGGCATCTACGGCGCTGTTGCCAGAAGACAATTGGATGGAACTCCTGACTCAGGATGGTATCCTGAGGAGAGGCTTACGGTGGAAGAGGCTGTCAGAGCCTACTGTGTAGGCCCCGCGGTGGCGGACGGCGCGGGGCATGGCTCAGGGATTCTGTCCCCGGGCTCATATGCGGATATTGCCATATTGTCGGGAGACATTTTTGCTGTTCCTGCCACCGATATCTGTGATGTGCGTGTTGTTGGAACCTTGGTAGGGGGAGAGTTCGTCTACAGAGATGGGGTGTAGGCGTGCAGCATCGGTGATACATCCACAGATCCATAGATGCGTCTGGCCATTGATGAGGTTCGCTCTGGCCAGTCTGCAACCATGATTCCTCAAGGAGAGATAGGTTTGAAAAAGAGAATTCTGTTGGCCTTGCTATGCTTGGCCGTCATGTGTGTGTTGTTCGTTGAAGGCGGAGAAGGGGCCCGGGTCAAGGCGGCGGTGCCGACAGGAGCGTCAACAGTAGGCCAGGTTCCCGGCGACTACGATGTGGTGAGGACGGAGTACCGGATACATGCGGGCATGCACGTGTCATTCCGGAGATTCATCGGCAAGGCTTCGACGAGCTCGAAGTGGCAAGTGACCGTACAGTCGGCCCAGTATCCAAAGGAGATCGAAATCAGCTGGGTGTGGCCTCGATCTGATGGAACTACGCCTGTTCCCACGTTGAGAAAGTTGACAGGTCTCGAACGCGGGCGAACATTTGGCCCACTTTACGGAGGTAACGATCCCGAACAGACGGATTGGACTGCACCCTGGCTGTCCAGAGAAGTGTTGCGTGAGCTTCGGACAGGGAAGGTAGCGTACAACTTCAAGATGGGAACCTTCAGCGTCACTGGGATTTTTGCAGGGGATCTGCGAGTGGAAGGAGAGACTCTGTATCCCATTGAACTCAATGGCAGACAGGTGTATATTCCGGCATATAAATGCGGCAGAGGACAGATGGTGGTATGGAACAATATCGAGAACCCTCTGGTGCTGGAATATAAGCCTTTCGGGATTCCGCTGGTAACCGGGGTGTTTGGATGGAAAGCGGAGTCGATATCTATCGGCGGGGGACAGCTGTAGCCGTCAATGAAGTCGAAAT
>DMOT01000340.1 GCA_003456765.1 Bacillota bacterium | reverse complement strand
TCTATCCGTATTCTGCACAGCCAGAACTGCCTCAACCGGGCCGAGTTTTGCCCTGCCACTTGCACGCAGCGCTTGTGCGCCAGAACCCGACCCATTAGCCAGCATTCCATACTCGAAATCGATTTCCACGCCCGGCGTCTTGTGCCCACCTTTTACTGTGAGGATGTTCATCGTGGGCTCTACCTGTGTCAAAAGCTGAAAAGAAAGCGAAGATCCGCTGCTGGAAGCCGTGTAAGCTCTAAGCCCCAACCTAGGAGAACCGGCGCCGTCATGAGTATACAGTACAAGTCCTGACCCTCGCCGGCCAATCTCCACCCCTATGCCTTGCGCCTTGGCCTGCCATTCGGTCAATGGAGATAGGCTGAACTTGCCGTCGCCCAATAACAAACGCACTCCGGGAGCGCGGTATTCGACAATCCCTCCCGTATCTGATAGATCAAAGCGTAGTCTGTCTTTTCCCTCGTGTAAGAGCGGGCCCGCCCCAGCTACTTTGAGATGCGCCCGATCGGATATCCCAAGCGCACCTGCGCTCAGCTGGATCTTGAGTGGGAACTGGTGGTAGGCATCGGAATCGCTCAACTTTTGCGGAAGCACCTTCACGCGGGCGCTGGTCGACGCGGAGTTCGACATCAGATCTCCGCTTTCTGCCTTGATGAGTACTGTATGATCAAGGACCCTTCCAGGAGCGGCATTCAAGGTAACATGCACGTCTATCGGAACGCTCGCGCCCGGCTCCAAGCAGATCCTATCAGGGTTGAGCTTCATGTACACCCCCTGAATATCGCGAACCGAAAGCCTCAAGTCCTCCACGACATTGCCCTGGTTGCTCAGGAGAAATGAAACTGTGTAAGTCGTGTCTACAACGTAGTCCGGCGCATTGACAAGGGCAACTCTGATACTTCTGACTTTGCTTACCGCCACAGTGAACACGACAGTTGAGGACTGATGATGGCCAGTACGGGGACATGCGTATCTTGCATGGACGGGGATCTCGTAGCTCCCAGACTGCGCATTTTTCGGAATCACGGCCGATATTGGCAGAATGTCAGTTTCACCCGGTGCCAGCCTTACCCTTTCGTCTCCGAAGAACGCAGACCAAGACCGAGGCAGTTCCGGACTGACGTCAACGTCTACCACTTCAGCACTGTGATTCTCGATCGCGGCCACTATCGTGACGACACTGCCCGGATCTGCCTGAATCAATCGACTGACAGGACGAATCGACAAGACGCCCGATTCTTCAGCGAAGGCCCGAAAACCGCAAGCTGCGGAGAGCACAACAGCAATTACCACAAGGCAGCCGGCCCTCCTCACACCCATCAAGGCGCCGACACCTCCAGGCTGTACCGAACAGCCGCCACGTACTCGTCGTGGTTGTCGGCCACTATGATCACCTTGTAACTTCCGGGTTCCAGCACGCCCAGCTCAATCGCTGCCCGAACGGACGTGTCGGGATACATCTTGGCGTTCTTGCCCTCAAACCGTCCTATGTTCATTCCAGTCTTGTCGAATACCTCAACCCATATAGACGGGTTAACCAGCCGCTCGCCTGCGTTCGCCAGATCCACACTGAGCGCAAATGCGCCAGAAGACTCGATGCGCTTGAGTGCCGGGTTGCTGAAGACTACTCTCTTCTTACCTCTAGCCCCGATGTTGGTCACTATCTGTATGCCGTATCGAAACCTCTGTTTGACCCCGAGGATGATCGTGTTCTCATCTTTGCCGGAAGACTCACTCGGCTCAGCCTCGTCTATGCTGCCCAGCATCTCCGCCATCACCATACTCCAGTAAGTGCCGACGAGCCCAGCATCGTCGGGAACCTGGATTCTATAGGGAACGCTGATTCTGGATCCAGGCGGAATCTCTACAATAGACTGTCCCAGGCGAATCCATGATGCATTGGAACGACCGGCCGTGCCGGGCTCTTCGTAGTATGTGTACCCTTCTGCAGTGAACCGATAGTCCGTTTGATAAAGCTCCACCCTCTCAATGGCATCGCCCAGATTCTCCAGTGTTATGACCCCATCATACTCCCTGCCTAAAGCGACCTCATGGATTTGAGTGAGACCGCTCAGCACGTTGACTGAAGCATGGGCCCCAGGCGACATCATCACGCAAAGCAGAACGGCCAAAGCCAGGATAGTGGCCCTCGCCACACATCTCAGGTTTGGACGTATCATGGCAACATCGCTCCCTTCGCTGCAACCGTACATGGAAATATCCTCACTCTTCAGCCGATACCCTCACAGGCTTGCCGATGGGAGAGGCCAGAGGAAGATCCCCGGCCTCCCTCACCGATGCAAAGGCCCAGCGGCCTTGCCTGTTAGTTAGTGATCGTGTAGGTCACAAGCACTTCGTGATTGCCTGCCGGGACTACAATGTCGGCTTTGCCGTCATAGGTGAGCTCCACTTTCTGCACGGACCCAGCTTCGCAGGATTGTACTAGGATCACAGCCCCACCGGTAAGGTCCTCGCCGTTTACGGACAGGCTCAATCCTTCAATGAGTCCACTTGCCTCAGCCGTTATCTTCCTATCAGAGGCATTGGTGACGTACTTCAGCAAAGCGTCAAGGAGCGCGTTCGGATACGAAATCTTGTTCTCCTCATCAATGTCGAATGGCTCCCAATAGAGCTGCAGAGTGCCGCCTCCGTCAACCCAAATCTTGTCGACTTCCGGGACCGCGATAGTCACCGTGTGCGAGGCTTCATCGCTGGCGTACGAAATCGCCGAAAGCCCCATGAACACTACGAGTAGGACCGAAAACATCACTTTCCGTCTGGACATTTGACAAAAGACCTCCCATTCTAGACTATTCTCAACTTGAAGTTCGCAGTTGGCCACCCCGCTCACTTCAATACCTTTAGACCTCGCCAGTGCGCAATCAGGCCAGCTCACGCCTTCGTTGCCCGCCGAGTTGTCCAGTGGGCCTAGACTGTCAAGGTGTAGATAACATCAATCTCATAAGCACCAGGACGAAGCCCCAGCGTAGCCAGGATCCTGTAAAAGAGTGCAAATTCCCTGGGCAAGCTCGTGCCTCGGGGGCACGATGCATCACCTATCAGAACCGCATGGGATTCGCTGAGCTCCAGCCATTTGCTGGAGGGATTGAGCGATTTGAGTATCTCAAGTGTGAGGCCGTTCGGAATGTGCTGTGCACTCACTGTTATCTCCCTTGGGGAATCGTTTGTTATCCATCTGAGATCGCCCGCCTCAAGCAAGTGCGCATCAAACCCTGTGGAGATATCACGTGCCTGCAGAGCCGCGTAAAGACCTGGGCAACTCAGCCGAACAACATCCACTGCTGGAACGGAGATTATGATATTATGGCTCACAGACTGTGGAACCGCGCCACAGGCAATGTACGGCGTTGTCACAATTGAGAGAAGAATCGCCAAACCCACTGCTAACCTGCTAGTCAAGGTTTTCAACCTCCTTTTCACATGGGAGCACGGCTTCTCTTTGGAAAACTCTGAATTGTGCTAGTCTAAGATGAAACCAACCGAAGTCTATAGCAAATCCCATTGACAGCTTGTCGAATTCTCCGGGTTGTCAAACGAGGCATTTCGATACATGTACTCCGCAAACCAGGGGCTTAGCTGGCAGTTCGGATAGCCTGCCTTTTGCGCGATATTTCCCCATCTTTGTGCGCGGTGCTGGAGAATGCAACGTCCTTCGCTTCTTGTCGACCCCTCAATACCGGAATTGCCCGGTTTCGCCTGGCTTTTCTGCAAGATCAGCGATCCGCCACATGCGTCAACTCAGGAAAATGCATGTAATCTAAGGAGGGTGTCGACTGATGACGATTGGGTTGTACATCTTAACCCTGCGGGTAACAACGGTTAACAAAATCGGCA
>DMOT01000238.1 GCA_003456765.1 Bacillota bacterium | reverse complement strand
TGCGGGATGCCTGCGAGTTGACCGCTGCGTGTGAGGGCATCAAGCAGGCTTTGGAGATCATTGGCTCAGCTCGGCAGCTGGTTGCAGCTGTTGATTCAGGGGATGATAGCCTTTGCGACATTGAAGAGAAAGATGGCGAGAGGAGGGGCAAGGCATAATGTTTGAGAACCTCTCAGCCCGTCTCCAGAATGTTTTCAGCAACCTGCGAAACCGCGGGCGATTGACTGAGAAGGATGTTGATTTGGCCCTCAGGGAAGTGCGGATGGCCCTTCTAGAGGCCGACGTCAACTTCAAGGTGGCTCGTGATTTCACTGCCAGGGTGCGAGAACGCGCAGTCGGAGAGGAGGTTATGAAGAGCCTCACTCCGGCGCAGCAGGTCATCAAGGTCGTGCAGCTTGAGTTGAGTGACTTGATGGGAGGCCAGGCGGCCAGGATTGCCTTTGCGTCTCGTCCTCCGACTGTCGTAATGCTAGTGGGGCTGCAGGGCTCAGGCAAGACGACAAGCTGCGCGAAGTTGGCGAATCTCCTGCGCAAGCAGGGACATAAGCCGCTACTGGTTGCAGGAGATGTGTACCGGCCCGCAGCTATCAAGCAGCTTCAGGTACTCGGGGATCAGCTTGGAGTCGAAGTCTTCTCCATGGGTGACAAGACGGATCCAGTTGACATAGCAGCGGCAGCTGTTGAGCGCGGAAAAGCGATGAATAACAGCGTTGTCATACTGGATACTGCGGGCAGATTGCATATCGACGATCAGATGATGGATGAACTTGAGAGGATCAAGTCCAGAGTCAATCCCACAGAGATCCTGCTGGTCGTTGACGCCATGACCGGTCAGGATGCGGTCAATGTGGCCTCTGCTTTCAATGATCGCCTGGGCATTGATGGAGTGATCTTGACGAAACTGGATGGCGATGCTCGGGGAGGCGCGGCGCTTTCTGTTCGTGCCGTTACCGGAAAACCCATCAAGTTCGTGACTACAGGAGAGAAGCTGGACGCACTAGAGCAATTCCATCCGGAGCGAATGGCTTCACGAATCCTGGGCATGGGCGATGTGCTGACAATAATCGAGAAGGCTGAGGAGGCATTCAATGCTGAACAGGCATTGAAGCTCGAGGAGAAGCTCCGCAAGGAGGAGTTCACCCTGGAGGATTTCCTTTCGCAGCTTCAGGATGTTCGCAAGATGGGCCCACTCGACCAGCTGCTCGGGATGATTCCGGGGCTAAGCAAATCCAAGGCCCTCAAGGGCGTGTCTGTGGATGAGAAGGATCTTGCCCGAGTAGAGGCTATAATAAGGTCGATGACTCCAGCGGAAAGGCGAAATCCTGCTATCATAGGCGGATCCCGAAAGCGGCGCATCGCGAAAGGGAGTGGCGTAAGAGTGCAGGATGTAAACGCCCTTCTCAAGCAATTCGATCAAACGCGCAAGATGCTGAAGCAATTTGGTGATGCATCCAGGCGTGGCGGACCTTCCAGGAAGATGCCGTTCATGCCGTAGTTACCTGTGCTGACACAGATTATCTGTCGAAAAAGAAAGCACCTGGAGGTGTAATAGTAAGAAATGGCTGTTCGTATCAGGTTGACCAGAACAGGAGCAAAGAAGCAACCCTATTACAGGGTGGTAGTGGCTGACTCAAGATCGCCGAGGGACGGAAGATTCATTGAGATTTTGGGACATTACAATCCCAGAGTCGACCCTCCGGAAATCGTTGTTGATACAGAGAAAGCTGCGGAGTGGATAAAGCGTGGAGCTCAGCCTTCTGAGACTGTTCGCGCGTTGCTAGTCAAAGCAGGTCTTGAGATGTGTAAAACATCCGGAAAAGGAGCTCAGCCTGCAGAGGCCAATGCAGCTGCGGCCGAAGCTGCTGAGAACTAGTTGGTGATACAGATGGAAGGGAACAAGACGAACGAGAGCCGGTTATGTCAACTGGTGACATTTCTCGCGACAAGTCTTGTGGACGAGCCTGAAGAGGTGCGTGTTCGCGAGATGCAAAGTGGCGACTCGGTTATTTTCGAAGTATCCGTGGCAGCCGACGACATGGGCAAGATAATTGGGAGGCGCGGACGAGTGGCGCGCGCCATTCGGTCTGTCACGAAAGCTGCTGCCATACGAGAAGGCAAGCGAGTGATGGTGGAAATCGTAGAATGACAAATGGCCGAGATCAGCTAGTGCTCATTGGAGTGATCATGGGAACGCATGGACTCGGTGGTGAGCTCAGAGTCCGCCCTGAGAATGGTGATCCAAGGCGTTTTCGCGGAGTTGATCGCGTTTTCCTCGGGCGTGGCGATGGCACTTGTTTTCAGGAACGCCGAGTGGTGTCAGAACGTGGGCATGGGAAGGGCTCGCTAGTGTCGCTCGAGGGATTGGAGGATTCGGAATCCGCCAAGTTGCTCAAAGGCTACGGGCTTTTTCTGCCCCAGTCGGAACTGCCTCCATTGCCCGAGGATGTGTACTATGCTTTTGATCTCATTGGCCTGGATGTCTACTCTACGACTGGCCAGCATCTTGGCTGTGTGAGTGAAGTAATGTATTTGCCGGCCAACGATGTTTTTGTGGTAAGACCTGATTCCGGCCGCGAGTTTTTGGTGCCTGCAGTCGACGATATTGTCCATGAGATCGATCTTGTAGGAGGCCGTATGGTAATAGACGACCGGCCCGGTCTGCGATGAAGGCAAATGGGGTTCGGGTGTGCCGCCTCAGCCTCAAGAAAAAGACGGATTCATGGGTGGGAGGGTGATCTGGAGCGTGGAGATTGATATCCTGACGATTTTCCCAGGGATGTTCTACGGGCCGCTTTCAGAAAGCATCCTGGGTCGCGCGCAGGAAAAGGGAATCCTCACTGTCCGAATCCATGATATCCGTGATTTTTCCACCAGCCGGCATCGTGTTGTGGATGATTATTCGTTCGGCGGAGAACCGGGAATGGTAATGAAGGCAGAGCCGATTGCAGCGGCAACAGAGCATGCCCTTGCTGCGCGTATGGCGACAGGAGGCGGCCCTTCGAGGGTAATCATGACCACGCCTGTAGGTGCAACATTCTCTCAAGATAAGGCCAGGGAGTTCGCGTTCTGCGACCATCTGGTCATT
>DMOT01000143.1:3479-6139 GCA_003456765.1 Bacillota bacterium | reverse complement strand
CCCTGGATAACCTCTGTTTCTGCAGGGATGACCGCCCCGTCATCCTCAGCGGCATCGAGGGCTGCTCGAATCAGTTCATCAGGAGTCTCACTGCGCGCTCCCGATCTTCGCCGAAACAAGGCAGCTATGTGCGAAGGAATCCAGGCAAGAAATGAGGCAACAGGACCCAACGCAGTAGTGGCCAGGGAGAGCGGAAGCGCAACCTCAAGCGCAGTCGCCGTCGGATTCTTTGATGCATAGGTTTTCGGAGTCAACTCGGAGAAGGCCAATATGGTCACAGTTGTTACTATCGATGAGACAGCTATCGCCCTCGCCCCTGATACTCCAGCCATAACCAGAATCGAAACTGCCAGAACTGATGCCAGGGTCGCCAAAACGTTCGTCCCGACCAGTAGGGCAGACATGGTCTTGCCCGCATCTTCCACAAGTTCGCATAGAGCACGAGCGTTCTTGTCGCCCTCGTCGGCAAGCTTGCTAACGGCCCATCTGTTCATGCTAAGAAACGCAGTCTCAGATGCCGCAAAGAAGCCTACCCCGAGCACCGACGCGACAAAGAGGATAACTCGGATCAGAAAAGAGGCTAGAAAATCCAGCGATATCATGGCATCCCGCCTCCATTCAAGCCATCGTCGACATTTTCCTGTAGTCTCACCATGACCCGTCTGATTCGCGGGCCCTCCATATCCCTAACTTCAAAGGTCAACCTGGGGTTGACAAGGGAATATGCATCGCCCTGGGAGGGAACCCTGTCGAGGCATGCCATGATGAAGTCGGCCACAGAATCAAACTCATCTGTAGGAAGATCAATATCGACAGCTTCTGCAAGGTCCGCCAGTCGCAGACCTCCAACAGCCTGCCAGCACCCTGCCTCCACCATCAGCAGCTCTGGGGCCTCCTCGTCATACTCGTCTTGAATGTCGCCGACGATAACCTCCAAAACGTCTTCCAGAGTAACAAGCCCAGAAACGCCATCATGGCCATCAACGACTATCGCCGTATGCACGCCCTTGAGCCGCATCTCAATTAGCAGGTCAGATACTCTCTTCCTCTCATGGGTAAAGTAGGGCTTCACAGCCAGCTGCACACATGGCATACGCTCAAGCCTCTCCCGCCAGTCTCCCGGAGATCGGCTAATGAATGAAGCGATGTCCTTCATGTTCAGTATTCCGGTGACCTTATCGATGGAATCTACGTACACAGGAATGCGCGAAAAACCCTCCTCCAGCATCAAATCCAGCGCCTCTTTGGCGCTGTCGTCCTCGCCCGCCGCGACAATTTGCGGCCTTGGAGTCATTATCTCTTTGGCCATAAGGTCAGGGGTTTCCATAGCTCCCCATATCATCTCTTTTTCGAGGCCGGAGATGACGCCTGCCTCCTCGCCGTATTCGACGGCGGCAAGGAACCGCAACTCCCCGAAGTCCTCCTCTGAAAGTGCCGGCTCGGGAAGACGCGACGCAAGATGCCTGGAGAATGAAGTGAGCAGGTCTGACAAAGGTCGCAGCCGGGAGGCGAATCCCGGCAGCCATGATGACGCCCAAAGCGCAACAGCTTCGGGGTTGCCTCCAGCCACAAGCTTGGGACTGATCTCAGAAAATACGAGCAGTATCGCTGTGGCGGTCGCTGTGGCAATTGCATCAGCCAGTCCGCCATCACGCAGAACCAGTGAGTGGACTATGGAAGCCACCAGTCCAGCGAAGACTGCATTGACCAGTGTGTTTCCAAGGAGAATAAATGAAATGGCAGAAGCGGGGCTCTTCTTTACAGCAAGAGCTGAAGGTAGTCTGCGGTCTGATGAGTATCGGCTCTTGAGCCTCACCTCATCAGATGAAAGGATAGCAGCCTCACTCGCGGAGAACATGCCAGACAACGCCAAGCAGACAAAGGCAAACAAGTAGCTACTACTACTTGGGTCGTCCACCCATCGTCACCTCTCAGTTTCGCTAAGTGTTACTACGTATTTTACACTGCTTCCACTTCTGCATCAAGATTCGCCAATCCTCCCAGATGCTTTCTGCAATTGTAAAGTAGGGGTGCACAGTGACGGCCGTTCGCCCTATTTGATAGAATTGACACGTGCATACCCCAATGGTAGGATTGGTTGCATCCGGGGGAGTGAAGGCGGTTATGACTGAAAACATGGGTTCACGCAGAGGTTTCATCAGTAGGTTTCGCCGCGCCAAGCTCAGCCCATCACAAGTCCTGGTAATGGGTTTCGCCGCCGTCATTATCATCGGCGCAATACTGCTTTCACTTCCAGCGGCATCCACCGGCGGAAACAGCATCAGGTTTATTGACGCCATTTTCACGGCAACATCTGCTACGTGCGTCACAGGGCTGGTAGTGCTCGATACGGCCACATCCTTTTCGCCTTTTGGACAGATAGTAATTCTCACCCTGATACAAGTAGGCGGACTGGGGTTCATGGCTCTTGCCACTATGATAGCGCTCTTTTTGGGCCGCAAGATCACACTTCGAGGGAGGATTCTCCTGCAAGAGTCCCTCAACCAGTTCAGCATAGCCGGCCTTGTGCGGCTCACAAGGTACCTGCTGCTGACAACGGTGGTTGTGGAAGGCGCAGGGGCAATCATACTCTCTCTGCGGTTTTCGCGAATAATGTCCGCTTCCAGGGCGGCATATTACGGCATATTCCACTCAATATC
>DMOT01000143.1:0-3288 GCA_003456765.1 Bacillota bacterium | reverse complement strand
TCGCTCCATACCAAATTGGTGCTTGAGGCCACATTCTGGCTTCTGCTGGCAGGGATCATTGCCACATTTGGACTAGAGTTTGCCAACCCCGGCACGTTAGGCGACCTGACTCCCGGAGACAAGATTCTAGGGGCGCTATTCCAGGGCATAACCCCGCGGACTGCAGGCTTCAACACACTGGACATAAGCAAGATGCGAAGCGCCACCCTTTTCATCTTCATAGTGCTCATGTTCATTGGAGCATCTCCCAGCTCCACAGGTGGGGGCATAAAGACTACCACTATGGGGGTAATCACAGCCGCGCTTGTTTCCACTATTCGCGGTTCCAGCGAAGTGGAGATCTACGATAGGCGAATAGACAAGGACTTGGTGTTCAGGGCTGTAACCATAGCCGCTCTTGCTCTGACATTGGTAACAGTAGTCACTGTAGCGCTCTCTGTATCAGAGGAAGCGTCTTTCATCCAGGTAATGTTCGAGACGGTATCGGCCTTTGGCACAGTCGGCCTCACAACCGGCATTACGACCTCCCTGACCGATTTCGGCAGGGTGCTCATAATGATAACCATGTTCTCCGGACGTCTGGGTCCGCTTACTGTGATGTTCGCTCTGGCCCAACGGCAAAAGCCCATAGCCAACGTTATCCTCCCAGAAGAGAAGGTGTTAATAGGATGAGAATATATCTGGTACGTCACGGGCAGACCATTCGCGGGCGCGAAGAAACCTTTAGAGGACGCATGGATGCGCCCCTCGATGACATAGGCAGAGGCCAGGCTGCAGCGGCTGCCAAAGCCCTTCGTGAAGCCAACCTCACATCAGTCTACACAAGCCCCCTGTCGCGCGCTGTCGACACTGCCCGGGCGATAGCCGTCCCCCACGGCCTCAACATCGCGGTTCTTGAGGCGCTGACAGACATAGATGTCGGAGAGTGGGAGGGCCTCTCCACTGGTCAAATCAGGTCGGAATACGGGAAGCTCTATCTGGACTGGCAGACCGGCCCCGATTCCTTCACATTCCCCGGCGGCGAGTCTCTATCGGATGTTTCAGCCCGGGCCACATCTGCATTGGGTACCATCGTCTCATCGCACGGCCATGACGATGAAGTAGTGGTTGTGTCTCACCGCGTTCTCACAAAGCTAGTCCTCCTTGACATCTTGCGCGCCCCTGTGTCGAGCTTCTGGAAGATCTCTCAGGACCCGTGCTGCATAAATGTGGTGGACCATACTGAAGCGGGTTACGTCGTAGAAGCTGTGAATTGCGTGTCACATCTGACGTGATCTCAGGCGTTGGGGAGAGTAGGAAAGCCTGCCCCGTGGGGCAGGCTCCCCGGTCCCCTCAGATTCGCTGCATTTTGAAGTCTTCCATTCTCCCAATCTCTCGGCTGCTTGCTCCCGTATTACCTGCAGTTTGATATGAGCCCTCCAAGGACGGGACCTGGGTAAACGTTGACGCTGCCAGTTGCGAAGAACGCTGCAGGAAGCTGCCGGATTGCAGTTCCAGTCCAGATGCCGGTGCCCGCTGCCTCTGCCATAGGAACCTGGAACGAGTACCCATTCCAGGTGAACAGAGCAGTGTACGTAGCCGCTCCGAGGGTTGCCGGCGGAGGCACGTTAGTGATAGTCACCAGTATCTCAGCTTGGCCTGTCGCATCAGTGCGCATCCACAGAGCGCCGCCCGCCGTTGTGACAGGACCTGTCACGGACGGAGAAAGCGCAAGGGTGCAAATGCGGGGCGCCACTACAGGCAAGGGCACGCATATGACCTGGCCTACCTGAAGCCTCACCGGATCGAGGCCAGGGTTGGCCGCCAGTATTGCCTGGACCGTCGTCCCGTATCTCTGCGCAATCAGGTATATTGTGTCGCCTGCTCTGATCGTATAGAAGATTCCGCCTGGGCAAACCGTCGGCGGCGGCACGGGTGTTGGTACTGGAATGCATATCAACTGCCCAATCTGCAGATTCATCGGATCGATTCCCGGGTTCGCTCTAAGCAATGCATCAACAGTAGTTCCGTACCGCTGAGCTAACCTGTACAGTGTATCGCCCCTTTGTATAACGTAGGGCGTGCCACCGGGGCAGAAAACTGGCGGCGTAGGCGGAGCGGCAGCAGGTATGCAGATAAGCTGCCCGATCTGCAGCCTTCTCGGGTCGACACCTGGGTTGGCTGCCATTATTGCCTCGACGGTTATCCCATACCGGCGGGCCAGAGCGTAAAACGTGTCGCCCGCCCTAATCTCGTAGAGAAATCCGCCCGGGCAAACCGGAGCCTGGCGCGTTTCGACCTCTTCCCTTTCTTCATCTGTCATTGCCCATCACTCCCATGGATAGAGTCTAGTGCACGATATGCTCCCGGACATGGGTTTGACCATGGACTGAAGGCACATATGCCAGTGTCCGATGGGTTTGTGCTAGTCTGGGCACAGGCTTCTCGCCTGTGGTAGAGAATCGCACGCCCCGCGGCGAAATCCCGCGCTATTTCGCCAATGAAGGATTTGCGACGCTACCGGAGAAACTATCTACTGCTCCCAAAATGCCTCATCACAGGTTTGCATCGGCGGTTTTATGGCATATAGAGGGAGCGCACTATTCACCACAAATAGGAAGGGGGAAGGGTGCATCTTCGGGCTAAAGCAGCGCCCGAAGTGTGCAGCCGCAAAGATGAAGAGATTTCTTGCGATTACAATGTACTTGGCGATGCTGCTTGCATTGGCCACCTGCGCATCAGCATCCCAGGAGGGCAAGCTTGTCATCTGGGCGGATGGAACGCGAGCCCCCGTATTGGAGGAGCTCGGCAAGGAATTCACGGCCAAGTACAAGGTGCCTGTTGAGGTCCAAGAGCTCGGCTTCGGCGATATCCGCGACCAGCTTGGCGTAGCGGGTCCGGCGGGCAAAGGTCCCGACATAATTGTCGGCGCCCATGACTGGCTCGGAGAGCTTGTCACCAATGGCCTCATTGAGCCAATCGACCTTCAGGCGAAGCAAAAGGACTTCATCAAGGTCTCAATTGACGCCTTCACATGGGGCAACACATTGTACGGCGTTCCTTACGCTGTAGAGGCGGTAGGGCTCTTCTACCATAAGAAGCTTGTTCCCACGCCGCCCAAGACTTGGGATGACCTCGAGGCGATATTCAAGAGGCTCCATGACAAAGACAGAAAACAGGATGGGGTTTTGCTCCCCATACCCGGCCCGGATCACACAATCCCGGTCATGAGCGCCGGCCGCGGGGAGGGGGTTCGGGGGAACAAGAGAGGGGACCCCCAACCCCCCGCCGTAGGGGGCACAAATAAGG
>DMOT01000144.1 GCA_003456765.1 Bacillota bacterium | reverse complement strand
CCCATACATCGAACACGCCGGCCACATAAGAGATGGTGCCAGGCTGATCACCCGGCACCACCGTAATCGATCTCTTCAGCGCGCGACGCCACCGGCGCTTCTACTGCGGCCGCGGATCGGTCATTCTTCCCATAAAGAGTATGCTGCCGGTGCCGAGGTCACGGATTAGGAACATGAAGGGCCTGTTGGCTATGAACACCTTCGGCGAGTCGACTGGAACGGACGTGACGCCGACGACGATCCCCGTAGCCGCAGCTGCCTCTGTGCCTTCCTCGTTGACCTCTATGAACGCCTTGTGCAGAACGTGGGTAATGTACAGGAACGTATCAGACATGCCAGAGAAGTCGGCCGCGCTGTCATTGAACGCGTCGGTCATGCCCAGTTGCTGAAGGCATCCGCCAAGCGACAACTCGGCATCAAACTTGAAACGCGGGATCCTCACGTCGACTCTGGTGGGCCAAAGCGCCTCCAGAATGGACTCGACCCCATCCTCTTCCATGGCTGCCTCAAGCTTCGACACGCTGGAATCGGGTTTCGGCAAGAGAATGGTCATGGCAAGCTCGTTGCCGCTGTAAGGCAGCTCCAATACCTGCGCGTTGCTTGTTTCGCCGTACTTGAATCTCTCTATCTGGCGCATGAATGGGACAGCGGCTTGCTTCCCGTCGGATAGATAGAATGGACCCTCCCTGGTCTGCTCCGGGTTGAATGGCTGGTCCCACTGGCCCTTGAAGTATATGGCGTTGGTCAACACCAGACGGGTCAGCGGATCAAGCACCCCCGGCCCTATCAGGTCCACGATCTTGTTTTCGGTCTTCTCCTCTACCCAGCGATTGATCGTCAATCGAGCCTCCTCAGTATGCCGGGCAAAGTTCACCTCTCGAAATCCCGCATCGTAGTGCTTCTCCGCGATGGAAACGTACCCGGGCCGGAACCTCAGTCCAGCTTGACCCCACAACGCGTTGGCGACTGACAGCCTGTATCCCCGTCCCTCAGTGTTGAACGCCCGATTGAGCTCAGAAAATGACTCATGGAGCTGGTCCGGAGCCAAATCGTAGTGAAGAACGTCGGCCATCTGTGCCGCCGTGTTGCCGCGCGCTCCTGCATAGGCCAGGGCCAGCGCTGAGGAGATGCTGTACGGCGACATGAACAGGTTGCCCTCACCCGATGACAGGATTGAGTAGAGGTCCCGAGCGAAAGCATTGTTTCCTCTAACCAACTCCTCTACGTTATCACCACTCACAGGGCACTTGCTCGTCGGTGTACCTACAAGAGCGAACACAACCACAAGTCCCAAAACCGTGCAGAGTGCTCTCAATCCAGTTGTCACTTCCAGTTGCCTCCTCGTAGTAAGTATCTCAGACATGAGTGCAAATCCGGCAGACGGATTTCGCCAAGTTGGCCAGGTAGCCGTCAAGAGAAATATATCACTGTTGGACACTCTACACCAGCTGGGGGGGCCAACGGCAGCACCGGGTTCATGGTCGCCATGTGAGCGGTTGCGGCTGCATGTCCTACTGCCCGGTAGTTAGGAGCAGTGCTCCCATGTTCCTTCGCCCTCCGGGCTTAAGCATCTGGATGTGGCGCGAGTCTGTATCCCGGGCTTCTCTGAGCTGCACTTGGAGGTAAGGCAGGAAGCGGAGCCGTACAGGCACATCGTGCGCAGCGACCTTGCTTACTCGGCTCTGCCCAAACACCGCGTCCACGTCTACAGTGACACAAAATCAGGCGTCAGGCTTGTGCCGCAGCCCAAATCCAGAATGGGCAGAGACTCGGCAGTCGCGGGAATCCGCGTGGCTATTGCTGATAATTCACTGTCCTGCCAAGCTCAGCATGATGTTAGTGAACTCCTGCACATCGTCTAGATCTTCGGCGATGATCCGCCTAATCTGTTCCGTGTTCACTTCCTGATATCCATGAACTACCCTATTTCGAAAGCCAATCATCGCACTGTACTTCCTCAAGTCCCCATTGGAGATAAGCCTCGCTTCTGCCAGCCGTATCATGGCATCTCTGGCATCTCTAGGCGCATAGCCGAAATGTCTGGCGCAAACGTGATAGGCAAGATCTATACACGCCTCAATTGCAGTCTGTAGCGAGTACTTAACCCCCTTGAGCATCCACGGATCGTCGAGAACTGAATCGCCGTCAGCTCCACTTACCAGCTCTCTCAGCTCAGCAACTTGCTGATTAATGTATCCACACTTGTCGACCATGCGTGCTGGATCAAGCTTCATGAGAGCCCGCCTCCCTCACTATCTCTTCCACAGCCAAGCAATACCAGTAACCATCCTCCGCGTAGGCCCTGCTGACCTTTTCCATCAGTTCTGCCATGTGCGCCTCGTCATTGACTTGCAGGGGCATGCCCTCGCTAATCACACGAAACGCAAACAAGGTATCAGAAATGTCGATGACGTTCACATCAAACTCATGGGATCCCAAAGGAACGAGACGCAATCCTACCGCGCCAGCTATCAGATCTGCCTCCCTTGAATCGACAGGCACTCCAATAAGGAACAGCGCAATATCGATGTCGCTGTCTACTCGGAAGCCACCCGCCAAAGCCGAACCGAAAAGATAGGCAGCGGCTACATTGGGCAGGTCCGCTACGACCTCCCGCACTCTGTCGCGTATGGTGTCAAGATCAACTTGATCGAAACCCATGACTAACACCTCTGTTCCTCAGCGGAGTATGAAGCGGTACTACAATAGCCCAATTCTACATCTTGCGCCAGTTGCCCTTCACTAGTGAGATCCCCTCGCCAAATGGTGCAGAACCTGTAGCCAGAAGCCGGAGTCGTGGCGATTTCGGCTATCCCATCGCACCCTAACACGCATCAAATGTTATTGTGCCGACATCCACGCAGAAGCATAGCTATGCGCTGGATCACGGTGACGGTGGTGACCGTTTTGCCTGCATCAGCGCAGAAGCATGCCCAGTCCGCACGCTCTTCAGACACAGTCTTGCCTATGACAGGACGATTGCCTCTACTGCATTTCTTATGATACGGTGTGTCAAATCTCGAGCATACTCACAGCTAGGTGCAGCGAAGCATTGTGCGCGCCGGCGGCAACGGCACATCGAAATCGACATGTATATCATTACCGAAGAGTATGACTTATCTATGTCTACACGTTACCCGCATTCGTGGACAAAGCTCATCATAAGAGCTGAAGTGCCCTGAGTGCCTACCTATTGCCGCCAAACAGCTCATTGAAACCCTTGCGATGTTTGCAGGGCACCTACATTCAGCCGTGGCCGTAACGACAGAAGACACTCCCCTAGGCTTGCTGGACCAGCAAATTTGAACTCGTGCCCCTGAAGCTAGGAAGATCGTCGTCTGAAGGCGGGCCAAGCCGGTCAATGTTACTATTAGATAGCTGTAGCAGGACGCGGTATGCATCGGGAATGAGCGGGCCACGGCTGGCCGGGCCCGCCCTACTGTTCAATCCCAAGGCTTGACGTTGTTTGGGTTCTTGGCCCTGCTATCGAGCCGAGGTTGGCTGACCCTTCGAGGGACTGGCCGGCCGACAGCGGACCTATGCCTGTCTTCACTCCAAGTTCTCCCCTGTCGGTCCAGCCGGTGAAATTGCCGTCTTTATCAAAGCGGAGCGTCAGCCCGCCCTTGGCCGATAGCTCTCCCTTCGCGGGGCCGACCCCGGCGCCCGCCTTGGCTCCCACTAGTACGCTGATCTCTGATTCGCCCGTCTTGAAGTTCTGTTTGTACGCCCCGCCTACTCCTGCCAAAAACTCCAGCTCCCAGCTATCGCAATCCACGGAAAATGATGCAGGTCCAATGCCGAACGTCAGCTTATTCTTGAGCTCGCATTTCTTGGCTTCCTTCTTCGGTATGGTCAGTTCTCCGACGGGTTGCAGCTTGAACTGGCTCAAGTCCTCGTCTTTACCGGCTATTGGGGCGATGTAGTCAGCGAGCGCATAGGCTTGGGGAAGTGTCGAAAAGTCCAGGGCCAGGGGCAAGAAGCATGAGTATACAGTAAGCTCTCGAATCTTGTTGACGTAGTCAATCACGTCCTGGTCGTATATGCCGGCTGTCACCTGATCCGACATCTTCCAGTACTCC
>DMOT01000311.1 GCA_003456765.1 Bacillota bacterium | reverse complement strand
AGATAGGACGAGACAATACGGTTAAGAATGTCGAGCTCTTCTGAGGTCAGATAGTTTTTAGCGATGGCTGCCTCTTTCTTGGTGGGCACGTTTTCGCTCCAGCTGGTAAGCCCCATGTTCTCTTTCTCCGCGTCAGCACGTTGATACACGACTTCCGCTGCTGTTTGACCATGGGCGGCCCAATGCATCTTGTTTTGCAGTGTGGCAAAGAAACGCCGAGATGTTTCAGTATTGGGATCATAGTCGATACTGGTCGCGTAGATATCCAGCACCTTGCGCCAAAAGACCTTTTCAGACGATCGGATGTCGCGTATGCGCGCCAGCAATTCATCAAAGTAGTTGCCGCCGCCAGCTCGCTTCAGGCGCTCGTCGTCCATGACAAAGCCCTTCACAATAAACTCACGCAGACGCTCAGTGGCCCAAATGCGGAACTGGGTGCCTCTGTGTGACCTCACCCGGTAGCCTACTGATATGATTACGTCGAGGTTGTAGTGTTGTGTGTCATAGCTTTTGCCATCGGCGGCAGTTATCCGGAATTTCCGGATAACTGATTCTGGCTTCAGCTCGCCCTCTTCGAAGATATTCTGGATGTGCTCGCTGATGGTGCGTACATCCTTCTGGAACAAATCGGCCATCTTCTTCTGAGTCAGCCAGACAGTCTCATCTTGTACGCGTACCTCCAGACGGGTTTGCCCATCTTCGGTCTGGTAAAGGAGGATTTCGGTCGGTTCAAGGGATTCTTGATCCTGACTCATCCGTCTGTCACCTCCATCTTGTCCAACAAGGGCGTGACACGCACCTTGCCTGTAAGCAGATCCTGCATGAGGGCGGTTTTGAGGGAGCGGAGTTTGCTCAATCGCCGCATTGCCTCATTGTAAACAGACGTATACTGCTTTGCTAGTTTCTCAATTCGCAACTGCTCACAGTACTCTGGTAGAGGAATCGGAAAGGACTTCAACTGTGTGGAATTGATAGATGCTAGATTCGTCGATTGTTTGGAGGCTAGAACGAAAAACGACTTTCCATACGGAGATGATGAGACTGCCGCCAGATAATCTGATGCGAGAAGCCCTTGTTTAGGCCTTACCTTGAAAACATGGTTTTGATGGAGGCAATGCTCGATCTCACCATTCCAAACACAGCCACGTCCTAGCTTGTCGAAGTCCCCGCCTTCATTCATCAGAACATCTCCAACACGCAACTCGTATCTTTCAACGTTGCATTTTGGGATTCGAATGAGCTTTACATCTGTGAGATCAAGATAGCCGTCCTGGACGTTGGCAACTCGAAGATATGGAAGTTCAACAGTATTCGGTCCGCTATAGCTTTTGCCCAGCGTAATACCTGAACTAATCTCAGAGACACTGCCAAGTGCAACGACTTCCCATTCCACCGGAATCCTGCCTACAGGGGAGTCCTTGAACTGGTGGGTCGGTTCTGAGCGGAGGTTGCCGTGCTCGTCGATGCCCCGGGTGAGAAGGTCCTGCATCGAGCCGGTTTTGATTCGCTGTTGCTTGGCAATTAGGGCCTCGGTCTGTTCAATTGCGAGGTCCACTGTGGAAAGGATGTCGGCGATTTGGGACTGCTCGGCTACGCTGGTTGGGTGATCCACCAGAAATGACCTTACGATGGTGGCGTTTAGGTTGTTTTGCGTTGTCTGAGACGAAAGGCTGACTACGCAAGATCGGATAAAGTCAAGCCAATAGTACAAGTAATCCAGATCAACCCTGTTAGGATCAATAATAAGAGCGAGGATTGCCTGATTCGTTGCCACAGGAATCGTGTTTATCCGTGGCAGACCGAGCGTAGCATAGATAGAATACAGGATCGAATTGTCTGGGACTATCCAAGCATTGGAATGCTGCAGCCCATCATCGGTTAGAGTCTTTGTCGTAGAATCTAGATACTTATTAGTCGCGGTCATGTCCTCAATCGAGACAAAAGGTATGTCGCCACCATAGAAATCGGTACGCGTTGTATCGGGGGTTCCGCCTGACTTCATCAGACGCAGGAGCTCCGGTAGTCCGCTAGTCTTCCAACCCTTCATTAGTGTCATCCCCAATACCCCAACCCCCTCAAGAACCCATCCAACGTCTTCAGGGTCTCGCTGCGCTCCGTCTCTAACTCGCGCATGGACACGGCGTACTTATCCCAGAGATTCTCCACTACCTGAAACAGTCTACGCTTTTCGGCGTTGAGGTAGCGGTCTAGTTCTTTGTGGACCAGGTCGCAGAGCTTCTCAAGGATCAACCTACGGGACTCTTCTTGCGAAATCTGACCACCGATGGCAGCAAGGATGCTGTCAGTTTCTGCGAGACGAGTCTCGAGGACGGTCTTATCCTTGTTCAAGGCATTGATCTTCCTCTTGTCAGCCCTCTTGCTGCTATCCAGCTTAGCCAATTGGGCATCCACCTGGTCGATCAGCTTCTGGCTGTCGGCCTTGAATCTGTCGCTGCCCACGCGTTTCAGCTGAAGTTTGAGTTCTAGCTCACTGGTCTTGGTTCTCAGTGCGGCTCTGCTGTTCCTAATTCGCTGCTCAATAACCTTGATAGCCTTGTCCTGCGCATCTAGAGCAGCAAGCTCTTTGCGTGCGGACTCGCTTGTGCTGCCCTTGAGGTCATTGATCAGCTCCTTGAGGGCTCTCTTGATGACGGCAGCGGTTACTTTCTCATCCTCTTCGGGTTCATAGGCGGCAACGTCCTGCGCTGTTTCCACTGCTTCCGAAAGCTCGCTCTGGGCCTCGCTGATCTGCGACTCAAGTTTCTCGATCTCCTCGGCCTCGAGCTGGAAGAATTCCGTGATCAGGTAGTCATCTGGAATCAGGCTATGGTGCCAGCCAGTGGAGATAATGGTCTTGAGATCATAGTGTATCTGTTGCCACCAGTTCACAAAGACTCCGGCGCACTTGAACTCATCCAGCACACGCAGGGGGATCAGCTTGTCCTTGAGTGTAGTTAGCAATTCTTGGCGCAGCTCGGGCAGTTGCTTGCCGTTGTGCAGTCCGGCGAAGTCATCACGGGCTATTACCCACCAGTCCTCCAAGGCGTCAAAGTGGGCGGTGAGCACTTGCTGAAGTGCGGAATCGGATTCCAGTGCAGCCCTAATGGCTGGCTTGGCGTCGACAGACTCTCGGAAAGCCAGGTAGCCCGGGCGCTGTGGCTCAAATAGCATATTTGCCGAAATTCCGAAGCGGGCGAAGTCATCACTTAGCGCATCCACCTCGGCCTCGGGAATGCCGCCGATCAGGTGTGCTTGGACATCCTCTGGCTCCGGGCCAGGAGTGTTGTCTACATAGCGGCGGATGTTGAGGTTGTAATCATGCTCATCCACAATTTCAGACTTGCTGACTAGGCGGCTGTACTTGGGTATCTCGCGCCTATTGGTGAACACGAAGTCAATCTTCTCGATATCTTCAGGGCGCAGCCTGTTCTGGGCCTTACCCTCGGCATATTCCCGGTCGGCATTGATGAACAATACCTTGTCGCGCAGAGCGTCAGGCTTGTTCTTGTTGCACACGAGCACACAAGCAGGGATGCCTGTCCCATAGAAGAGTCCGGGCGGTAGGCTGATGATGGCTTCAATAACATCGTCATCGATCAGAATCTCGCGGATCAGCTTCTCCTTGCCTCCGCGGAAGAGCACGCCGTGGGGCATGATAGTGGCCATGTGCCCATCAGGCTTCAGGCTGGCCAGCATGTGTTGGACGAACATGAGGTCTGCCTTCTTGCCTGTTTCAGGCGCCCACTCGCGGAAGCGGTTGGGAAACTTCATGTTGGCCCGGCTATAGTTCTGCGAGAATGGCGGATTGGCTAGCACGCGGTCGAACTTGCGCACCTGGCCGTTGTCGAGGATCAAAGGATTTGTCAAGGTATCGCCATTTTCTATGGTGAAACGAGTGATGTTGTGCAGAATCATGTTCATGATGCAAATTGACCACACTGTGCCGTTGGAATCTTGGCCATAGAGGGCCAGATCGTTAGGGTCTTGCCCCTGTTCCTCCACGTACTGATGGGCCTGAATGAGAAAGCCCCCTGAGCCCACGGTGGGGTCGTATATCTCGTTGCCTGCCTCGGGCTTGGTGAGCTGCACCAGAAGGCGCACGACTTCTGCAGGCGTGTAAAACTCTCCGCCTTTCTTACCGGCACTATCCGCAAAATACTTTATGAGGTACTCATAGGCTGCGCCCAGGAGGTCAGGGAACTCGAAATTGTCATTCACCAGAACGAAGTTTGGCTGGTTAAAGTGGTCCAGCAGGTCTTTCCACTTCTGGTCAGGAATCTTGGTCTTTCCTTTTAC
>DMOT01000060.1 GCA_003456765.1 Bacillota bacterium | reverse complement strand
TGGCCACGAATATCAAGGCGATCTCGCCGATGTTACATGACACCAGGTACTGTACCGCCTTCCTTATGTTGTCGAAGACTACCCGGCCCTCGCGCACCGCAGTCACTATCGTCGCGAAGTTGTCATCTGTCAGTATCATGTCAGCCGCGCTCTTCGCAACATCCGTTCCTGTAATGCCCATTGCGGCGCCTATGTCAGCCCTCTTGAGTGCCGGGGCGTCGTTGACTCCATCCCCTGTCATCGCTACTATGTGTCCCTTACGCTTCCAGGCATCGACAATACGGACTTTGTGTTCAGGCGCCACTCTAGCATAGACCCTTATCTGATCAACAGCATCGTCCAACTGGCTATCCGACATCTGTGAGAGCTCCGCTCCGGTAGCGGCAATCTTGTCGGGAGTCATGATCCCCACATCTCTTGCAACCGCCATCGCAGTCTCCTTGTGATCTCCAGTGATCATGACAGGAGTAATTCCTGCGCTCAAGCATTCTCGGACGGCATCTTTCGCTTCAGCGCGTGGCGGATCTTTCATGCCGACCAGGCCAAGAAAGACGAGATCCCTCTCGATAGCGTCGACACTTATCTCCGCGGGCAGCTCATCGAACTCCCTTTGGGCTACTGCCAGCACCCGGAGAGCAGAAGCGGCCATCTCCTGATTGACCCGTAAGATCTCCCCACGCATGGCCTCAGTGAGCGGCAGTATCCTGGTCCCGTCATACACTGAATTACAGACTCTAAGCAATTCGTCGGGTGCTCCCTTGGTACAACTTAGATATGCTTCGGGAAGCCGGTGAATCGTGGTCATCCGTTTTCTTTCAGACTCAAACGGAAGCTCCTCTATCCTTGGTGCCCACTGAGCGAGATTCACCCTGTCTACTCCCGCCTTGAGCCCTGCGACGACTATCGACCCTTCTGTAGGATCGCCAATCATCTCCAGCCTCACAGGCGCATCATCAAAGCTCTCCTGGGCGGCTAAAGCTTCTATTTCAACCGATCTTACCCTGGCGTCATTGCACAGTACTCCGGTTACAAGCATGCGCATGATTGAAGGATCCAGAGACGCATCTATCTCCTTGCCTGATTCTATGAAAGCTCCGTGAGAAGAATAGCCTTCGCCGGAAACTTCCAGAACTCTTCCAGGCACGTAGATCCTCGTGACTGTCATCTGATTCGTAGTCAAGGTTCCCGTCTTGTCAGAACAGATTACGTCTGCGCTTCCCAGGGTCTCAACCGCAGGAAGATGCCTTATGATTGCGTTCCTGGCCGCCATTCGCTGAACCCCGATGGCAAGCACAATGGTGACTATGGCGGGAAGGCCTTCCGGTATTGCGGCAACTGCCAGGCTTACAGCTGTGAGGAACATATCAAACGCCGACTCGCCACGTAAGACCCCGGCGACAAAGATGGCAATGCACAGTACGACGGCAGCCAGACCCAGCTTCTTCCCGAGAACGTCTAGTCTGGCCTGGAGAGGGGTGGTTTCGTCCTCCTCCTGCAAGAGCGCAGCGATTTTCCCCATCTCAGTGGACATACCTGTGCCCACGACAGCCGCGACGCCTCTTCCGTAAGACACGGAACTGCCCATGTACACCATATTCACCCTGTCGCCCAGCGGGGCGTCCTTGGCCATCACAGCCGATGCAGACAGCTCAACCGGCTCCGACTCTCCCGTAAGCGACGATTCATCCACCTTCAACATGCCCGACTCGATAAGCCTAGCATCAGCAGGAATGCTATCGCCTGCCTCAATGAGGATTATGTCGCCAGGAACCAACGTAGACGCATCAACGACCTTTGGTTCTCCGGATCTTATGATTCTTGCCTTAGGCGACGCCATCTTCTTCAGCGCATCGAGGGCATTCTCAGCCCGTTGTTCCTGGATAACCCCTATAACCGCGTTGACGATGGCTATCGCAAGGATTACGAGAGCGTCCTCAAACTCTCCAACGGCAGCAGATACGCCGGCAGATATGAGGAGCAAAATCACCAGGAACTCCTTGAATTGATCGAAGAACTGCTGGATGGCGGTTCGCCTTTCCGGCTCGGCCAGCTTGTTCGGGCCATGCTCCTTCAGCCTAGCCTGGGCCTCTTCATCTGTAAGTCCGGTACGGCGCGAAGTTCCCAATTCTACAAGGGCTTCTCCATGAGCAATTGCATGCCACGGCCTGGCCGTAGGTAGTGTCAACAATCATACCCCCATGTAACGACGTCTACAGAGAACATTATACCCATCGCTGTGCCAACAGTCCTGGAGAAAAGCGAACATCGACAGACTCTGCAAGCCTGTCGATCATGGCCCGGCACGTGATCACCCGAACCCCGATGGCACCAGGCGGACACCGCTGCCCCCGACAATCGCTGTTCCACGTTCTGCCGACACTGCCGTGGGTCGACTTGGAGGCAATTATATACCTTTACAAGCAATCTGCGCAACTGCCACCTTTTAAGCTTGAACCCTCGAACCCCTGAGCCAATCTCTCTCGTCCGCTACTGACACTCCGAAAGTCAACACATATACCTTCGCTGCCCCGGCCATAAGGAGGGCTCTCACACATCCGTCAGCAGTGGCGCCGGAGGTCAACACATCATCTACCAGAAGTACATTCCTTCCAGCAACTACAGACGGAAAGTGGCATGAAAAAGCCCTCACCACGTTAGCACGACGATGGCTCTTGTCCAAAAACGTTTGGCTTCCTCCCCGCTCCTTGCGATGGAGGGCCCCAGCCTCCATTGGAATTCCCAGCAAGAGCCCTACATCGCGCGCAAGCAGCTCAGCCTGGTTGAATCCGCGCCTTGCCGCCTTCTCATAATGAAGCGGCACCGGAACCACGCAATCGCATTCTGCAGCCATCCCATCACAGATGGCAACCTCCGCCATCATGCGGGCGAGCGCGGGAGCCAATTCCGTTCGTGCCCTGTACTTGAGTTCATGGACATGATCC
>DMOT01000044.1 GCA_003456765.1 Bacillota bacterium | reverse complement strand
TGCTGGAAGCGAAAGCAGAAAAGGCCTTGGTTATGCCGAGGTGACTCTCGTCTTCGACAACTCAGACGGTTTTCTGAACCTGGGGTTTGACGAGGTTACCGTTACGCGCAGGCTTTTCCGGTCGGGGGAGTCGGAGTACATCTTGAATGGAGTTCCATGCCGGCTCAAGGATATTGTCGATCTATTTTCCGGGACGGGTCTTGGAAAGGAGTCTTACTCAGTTGTTGAGCAAGGCAAGGTTGATGTCATACTGTCCGCTCGCCCGCAGGACAGGAGAGCTATCTTCGATGAAGCTTCCGGGATTACGCGGTACAGGGCCAGGAAGCGGGAAGCAGAGCGCAAGCTTGTGGAAGTTCGCGCCGATCAGCTCAGGGTCGGAGACCTGGTTGCGGAGCTAGGCAGGCAATTGCCTGTTCTTCGTACTCAGGCAGAAGAGGCTGAACGCTGGCATCAACTTTCAGAAAGATTGACGTGCCTGGAAATTGATCTTCTCTGTCACGATTTGATCAGGCTTTCACAGCGGCGCACTGATGTTGCCGCCCGTATAGAGGAACTTGAAAGGCGAGAGCATCAATGTGCGGCAAAATCTGCTGAATGCGAGGCTGCCCTGGAACTCGCCAAAACCCGGACTATGCAAGCAGAGTCAGCTGTTGAAGTGTTGCATGTATCAGCCGGGCAAGCCGCCGCGGCCTCTGAACGCGAGAGCGGTCGTCTCAAGCTTGTGCAGGAGAGGAAGCGAACGCTTTCGGAACGCTCCCGCCAGGTAGCCGAGATGAGCGAGGCAGGAGAGAGGAAACGCGCCAGGCTCGGAGATGAATGCGATCGCCTGGCAAGCCAGGTTGATGTGGCAGCGTTTGAAGGGCGCGACATCATGCAGCAGGCAGATGAATCGCGCAGCCGATTAGCGAAAGCGGCTCAGGCTCGAGCTGCGGCCGAGGCGGAGATAGAAGCCGCAAAATCAGATCTATTCGATGCACTTGCACTGGAGGCAGACTTGAGGTCGCGGATAGGCGCCATAGAGTCTTCCACTCGGTCGGGCGAAGCGCGATTAGCGCGGCTGGCAGAGCAGGCGCACGAGAAGGCTGCGGTTCGTGATAATGCCAGACGCGAGGCGGATGCCCTTCTGTCGGAGTTGGAGCAGCTTCGGACTGAGCTTGCGTATGCGGAGAAGAAGACGGAAGATGCGAGGATATCCTTTGCACGGGCTCAACGAGGAGCGGAGGCGGCTGCAGAACGTGCGTCTGAGGCTGAAGCCAGAGTCTCATCAGCAGCTGCCGCCCATTCTAGCATAGACGCCCTGCAGAGGCAGTATGAGGGATATGGTCGCGCCGTGCGAGCTCTTCTGGCAGGTGACAATTGGCGAGCTACCGGGCTTTTGGGGACTGTTGCTGATCTGATTCGTGTTCCGAGGGAGTACGAGACTGCTGTCGAAGCGGCACTGGGCTCTCAAGTCCAAAACATAGTGGCATCCACCGCAGAGGCGGCCGAAAGAGCCGTGGAGTTCCTCAAGAGGAACAGAGCAGGACGTGCCACTTTCCTTCCGTTGGACATTCTGAGGCCTTCCCCAATCCCCACAGAACGGCTCCCCAAAGGAGAGGCTGGAGTCATCGGGCTGGCATCAGACCTTGTGGAATGCGCGCCCCGGCACCAAAAGGCCATCCAGTATCTTCTTGGGCGTGTATTGGTAGTGAAGGACCTGGAGTGTGGAGTTCGCCTATCGAGGAAAGGGCTAAGGCTCCGCATGGTCACTCTGGAAGGTGACATAGTCTCCGCCGGGGGCGCTATCACAGGCGGAGAGGCGCCTGACCGTCGTGGAGGTCTGCTAGCACGATCCAGGCGGCTGGAAGAGCTGGCCTCGGAACTTGAGAGCGCGAGGGCTGAGAGCGAGAGACTGTATGGAGCGAAGGTTGAGGCTATGGCAGAAGCCAGTCGTCTTCAGCTGGAGCTGGAAGAGTGCGAACGAAAAAGGGCTCAGGCGGAGTTGGCCCTGGGCAGCCTTGATCAAAAATCGAAGTTGTCAGAGGCGGAAATTCAGAGGCTCGCCGATGAGCTGGAAACCCTGGAATTTGAAGCAGAGATAGTAAAGCGGGATATCTCGGCGCTTGCCGCTGAAGCACAGAGTATGACTGAGCAGTTGCGGGACTCTGGGGCCAGGCGTGAGGAACTCGAAAAGTCTTTGTCCGCTTTGAACATGTCTGTGGCTGGACTACGGGAAGAAGAGGCGCGCGAGGCTGAACGCCACTCAGAACTGGCTCAGGAGGCCGCCGCTTACCGGGAGCGCTTGTCGGGGCTGAAAACGGCTCTTGCCAGGGCAAGGGAGCAGTTGGGTTCACATGATGAAGAGCTTGCACAGCTTCGGGAAGAGAAGGATCGGTTGGACAAGGAGTTAGCCGCCGCGTCTGCCCAAATCGAGGCGATCCAGGAGGCAGCTGCAGCATTCGCCAGGGAGTATTCTGAAGCCCAGCGCCTGTTGGATGAGGGTCGTGATGAACGGGCAAGGGCTGCGGCCGAGGTCAACGAGGCGGAGCTGGCGGCCCGTGCGGCTCGCAAGTCTCACCAGGATGCCGCCCCGAAATTGAGCGCTGCCAGAATAGAAGAGGCGCGGCTGGCTGCCGAGTACGAGGTATGTGCAGAACGGTTGGTTTCCACCTATTCCATAGATGAGGAAGATGGCCTGTTAAGGAATATCACGATTTCGTCCAGGGCTGGAGCCCAGACCGAAATCGCGCGCCTGCGCACAGAGATTGCGGAGATAGGGCCCGTGAACCATACGGCTGTTGAGGAAGGCCGCAAGCTGGCAGAGAGGCACGAGTTCCTGAAAAGCCAGTTGCGGGACTTGGAGGCCGCACAGGCCTCGCTCGATGAAGTAGTGCTCGAATGCGAACGCACTTGCGAGAAGAAGTTCCTGGAGACTTTCGAGGCCGTGAGAGAAGAGTTTTCCAAGATATTCAGCAGCGTGTTTGGCGGAGGCACCGCCGATCTTGTCTTAGATGATGATGACGACCCCCTCGAGTGCGGGATCGACATAATCTGCCAGCCTCCGGGCAAGAAGCTCTCCAGCCTGCTATTGATGTCAAGGGGTGAGAGGTCGCTCATAGCTATTGCTCTGCTATTTGCAATCATGAGGGTGAACCCGAGTCCAGTCTGTCTTCTCGACGAGATCGATTCTGCCCTTGACGAGGCCAACCTGATTAGATTTGCGCAGTTGCTCAGGGCTACGTCCCAGGACGTGCAATTGATCGTAGTAACACATAGAAAGCGCACCATGGAATGTGCCGATACGCTCTTTGGCGTGACCATGGAGGAATCGGGAGTATCGAAAGTCTTCTCTATTCGAACGGATCAGCAAGTGAGCTGATGGCACGGAGGTATGCAGATGTCACCATCATTTTTCTCAAACTTGTGGAACGGGCTTGCAAAAACAAGGGACGCTATCATTCGCCCGATTGAAGACTTGTTCTCGAAGAACAAGCCCATAGACGAGGAGACACTGGAGGAACTGGAGGCAGTCCTTATTCAGTCAGACCTGGGAATTGCCGCGACCAGCGCGATCATTGAGTCACTACGTGAATGTGGTTCTCGAGGAGAGCGGCTCGATGCCGACGGAGCGGTTGCCCTGATAGAGCAGGAGCTTATCTCCATACTGGGTGCACAAACCGTGCCTCTTGCAAAGGCCGGCCAACCTCCTACCGTGGTCATGGTAGTGGGAGTAAACGGAACAGGCAAGACCACATCGATAGGAAAGATCGCATCTATGCTCGTGCGTGAGGGGAACAGGGTGATGCTTGCCGCAGCTGACACTTTTCGTGCAGCAGCCGCAGAGCAGCTGGAGGTTTGGGGTAACAGAGTCGGATGCAATGT
>DMOT01000251.1 GCA_003456765.1 Bacillota bacterium | reverse complement strand
AGCCTTCCTGTAGAGCGTCACAGTCTGAATAGGATTCACCTGGTAGAATGAGGTCGCAGATATCCGAAAAGCCAGGCCTTCCATTCTGTCTGTTATGGTCTCCTCGCCCCATAACACAATGTTCTTTCTGCCAAGAACCATGCTCCCCCGGGCAGTATTCACATTCTGAATCACGCTCTTCACCTCAGGATGATCCTGAGCAATTCTGGCTCCGAACTCCTCGCCGCGCCCCCCGGGAGAACCTGCTCCGTTTGTGACGAGCACAACCATGGCCTCCCCAGTGCCGTAAGCATACTTGACAAGCACATGCCTGAGCATACCCTGGCGCGATGCTTCGTCGTAGCCAGAGAGCCCAAACTCTCTGGCAAGGCGGCGTACGGTTGCGATTATCGCCATGCTCGCCTGACGTTGAATATGGCAATCCTCAGTAGGTACAACCTCGTGGGTTCCGCCCATATAGCAACCTGTCACCAATTCGTCGTCTCTAGTCCCCACCGGATGCTGCACCTTGTTCCTGTATCTCCACGGATCCGCCATGCCTATCACCGGATGGACCTTCACATCATCCAGCCCTCCGATTCTTGTAACGGCATCCACAACTCTCTGCCTCTTTGCAGCCAGCTGCCCTTCATAACTCAGGTGAAGCAGCTGGCAGCCGCCACAAGACGGGTACAGATCGCACATCGGCTCAGCGCGCTCGGGCGAGGGAGTGATAACCCTGTCAAGGATTGCTCGGGCATAGTTCTTCTTCACACACTCTACTGTGCACACGATCTCCTCGCCTACAAGAGCTCCAGGCACAAAAACTGCAAAACCCAGAGTGCGTCCTACACCTTCCCCCGTGCTCGACAGCCCGTCTATTGTCAGCACAACCTCCTGGCCGACTTGGACCGGCGCCGATACCCGCAAGTCTCTGTGCCGCGCACCCGTGTCCTCCACCGCCTTGGCCTCGTATTGCACCTGCCCGCTCCCATTCTGCCTGTGCTGATCTGATTTAGCCATTGCAATCCTCCCCCAAACCACTGCCTTCTTCCGCATATTCTCCCTCTGCCCCCTGAGAGCCTTCAAGACGTGACCGCCCGCGGTGCGCCATCCTGCATTCTTCCCCACTGCCTGCGTGACCATTGACGCACTGGCAAAATCACAGCCTTCTTTCGACAATATTGTATCTTCCTGTGCATCAGAGGAAGAAGGATACTGACGGCATGAGTCCGAATCATAGTAATTATCGCGAACATTCCAAACGTGCACGTTCCAGAAAAAGATAACCCATCTGCAAGGCCAGACTGGCGATTGCCTTGCCGGCCGTTGCCGGTCCACTGGGTGGCTGCCGCTTTGCTAAGCTCGCCACAGGCACTTTTTGAGACCTCTTTTCCCGGGGCAATATCAGCATAACGGAGGCGATAGATGGTGCAGAATCTGATCAAAGATGCGCTCAAGTCGCATGGAGCCGATTACGTGGAGATCAGAATCGAGGACCATGTACGAACCAAGATTTCTCTTCGAGGCAGAGGCACAGATGAGCTCTCTACCTCCCGCTCAGTGGGAGGATGCGTTCGAGCCCTGGCCTCCGGCGGTTGGGGATTTGTTTCGTTCAATGATATCGAGCATCTCAAGGACCACGTAACGCTAGCTGTAAGCCAGGCCAGGCTCGTAGGGCGGGAAAGCGGAGATTGCCTCCTCGCCCCTGTGGAACCCGTGACAGACACTGTAGTGCCAACCCTGATAGTTGACCCCAGGTCAATCACTCTCGCCGACAAGCTGGCGCTGCTGGAGGAATACAACCAGATCATGTTGGGCTACAGCCCCAAGATTCAGACCACCACAGTCAGATACAGGGACACCTATTCAAAGAAGTACTTTGCCAACTCCGAAGGCTCCTACATCGATCAAGAGCATTGCGATGTGGGAGCCAGTTGCCGCGCCATAGCACGAGAAGGCGACAATGTGCAGCAGATGTTTGTCACCTCCGGAGGGGTAGACGGCTACCAGAGTGTCGAGGGTCAGCACAATAGCGTCAAAGATTGCGCCAGGCGCGCAGTGGAGAATCTCGATGCAAAACCGGTGAAAGCCGGCCAGTACACGGTAGTGCTCGACCCGGCACTGGCAGGCGTGTTCGTCCACGAAGCCTTCGGACACCTGAGCGAATCCGACTTCATATATGAAAACGAGACCCTGCGCAACATCATGGTCTTGGACACGCAGTTCGGGGCTCCAATCCTGAACATTGCAGACGGAGCGGCCTTGCCAGGCCACAGAGGGTCATACAGGTACGACGACGAGGGAGTGCCTTCATCCGTCACTCCCCTCATTCGTGATGGGGTGCTCGTAGGAAGGCTCCATTCCCGTGAAACTGCAGGCAAGATGGGCGAAAAGCCTACCGGAAACGCCCGCGCAATCAACTACAGATTCCGGCCCATAGTACGGATGAGCAACACGTACATTGAAAACGGCGATACCAGCTTCGAAGAGATGATCTCCGACATTGATGAAGGCATCTATGCCATCGAAGCGTACGGAGGCGAAACAACCATGGAGATGTTCACCTTCAGCGCAATGGAAGCCTTCATGATACGAAATGGCAAGATCGCCGAACGAGTCCGCAATGTGGTTCTCACAGGCAATGTGTTTGAAACACTGATGCACATAGACGCCATCGCTAACGACCGCAAGATGAGTGATGGCGGTGTTGGAGGGTGCGGCAAGGGAGGCCAATCGCCGCTGCCGGTCTCCGACGGCAGCCCGCACATAAGAATAAGAAACGTTGTGGTGGGAGGGAATTGACTATGCAAGACCTGCTCAACACGGCAACTCAAAGCGCAGAAGCCGCGGAGATTTACTGTGTGAATAGCGAGACCATCCCTGTATTCTTCGAGGTGAACAAGCTCAAGAATATAGAGACCAGGAGGACCAATGGTGCCGCTCTACGCATTATCAAGTCGGGCCAGATTGGATTCTCCTCCTCAACCGACACGGGCGAAACAGCGGCGAGGGAGCTAGTCAGCATGGCAGCGGACTCCGCCGTCATAGGCGAACCCGCGAAGTTCGATTTCCCCGGCCCGGCCGCCAGAGGGGGACCGACCTCGCCGCCGCGCGTATATGACGACAAGATCGCAAAGCTCTCAGCAGGAGAGCTGGTCCGTATGGGCCAGGAGATCATCGACATCATCACAGAAGACGTTCCGTCAATAAAGTGCGGTGTCCAGCTCGAGAGAAAGGTCGAAGAGGTCACGATCGCCAACTCAAACAACGGGGGAGGCAGCTACAGCAAGACCACATTGACTGCCTTAGCCGATGCCCTGCTGGTAGAGGGAAATGATATCTTCGTAGTGTACGCCATGGGCGGTTCGTGCCACGGCGATTTCGACCATCGATCCCTCGCGCAGGAAATACGGAAGCGCGTGAGACTCGGACGCAACATAGCCACCGTCAGTACAGGCCGCATGCCGGTGCTCTTCACGCCCCGCGGGATCATGCCGCTTCTGATCGCCTTGCAGTCGGCCCTTAACGGGAAGACGGCCCTCGATGGCGCGTCGCCCTTAGCAGGCAGAATCGGGCAACAGGTCGTCGATCCGCGGATATCCATATACGATGATCCCACTCTGGATGATGTGTTGGGCAGCTGCCCAATGGATGGGGAGGGAGTGCAATCCCGCAGAACTCCGCTAGTGGAAGCAGGTATCCTGAGAGGCTTCTATTACGATCTTCAGACCGCGGGTCGGGCAGGCGAATCCAGCACAGGCAATGGCTTCAGAAGAGCCATCGCCGGAGACCACTTCGAATCCCAACCAGCCCCTGACACTACCAACGCACAGATAGCCCCGGGCGGCGACAATCTCGAAGAGATGATCGCATCCATGGATGAAGGAATCATAGTTGACCAGGTAATGGGCGCAGGTCAGGGAAACGTGTTAACTGGAGACTTCTCCATCAACGTGCATCTTGGCTTCAAGGTGGAAAAAGGCGAGATTGTGGGTCGCGTGAAGGATACGATGGTAGCCGGAAACACCCTGGAGGTCTTGAACAACATAGCAGCCGTGAGCAGCCGGGCAGAGTGGGCCTACGGGCAGTACCTGGCCCCCGCGATCTTGTTCAAGTCGCTCGGAGTGGCGGCCAAAGGAAGATAGACAACTACATGCCGGCGTGGGCGCAGGAAGTTGATTCATGGCTGCCTCGCCCACGTCTCCACACACGGTCTGCAGTCTTCTTCTATCGACCTGCGCGGCAAATACTCCAACCACTTGAATCCTTCCGGTTGTGTCTGCGGCGACTCTGGGACCAAGACTCTGATTCCGACCTACTGACCCACCAGCGGGTCGAAATACATGAAGTACGACTCATGGGCAGGTCGCTCTTCTCAAAAATGACCTACCAGTGGGTCGCTCCGCCTTGGATGAATCAGAAGAAATGTGATGCGAAGGCGGCCCCAATTTTGCGCCCAGCTAGAAGAGGTACTGCTCTTTGGGAAGTTTCGGGTTGGCATGAGACCAACGGTCCTGTTGACTGATCGACCCACCCGTGGGTCGAAATTCGAAGGAACGACCTACTGGTGGGTCGTTACCAGGAAAACTGACCCGCAGGTGAGTCGGGATTCCAGAAGGATTTGAAGAGGGAAGCGATG
>DMOT01000279.1 GCA_003456765.1 Bacillota bacterium | reverse complement strand
GGAAGGAAAATGTTTACCTATAGCGAAATATATTTCTCTAAGTGAAACTCTGGCCCGATTTATGTCCATTTTGATAAAGATTACTACGAAAATGGTTACTGCAAGAAGGAAAATCTTCACCGGTGGCGAATATTATTACTCAAAGTGAAATCTAGTCTGCGTCAGATCGGGCTGTAGTCACGCAAGGGTGTCGAAAACGGAAGCCAATCTGGGAGGTGCGTGAATGACTGATATCGATCACGTTGGCAGTAGTGAAGAAGTATCACTTGGAGCTGCAATGCGCGAGCTCAGAGTGGAAAAGGGAATGACCATCGAAGAGCTGGCGGAAGCCGCGGGGCTTAGCACAGGCCTGATAAGCAAGATTGAGCGGGATTTGGGGAATCCGTCCATTAACTCGCTCAGGGCGATTTCCAAAGCTCTCGGTGTCCCTACCGCATTCTTCTTTGCCAGGGAAACGGGAACTTCAAGTGAGCTCATATCATGCAACAACAAGCGTGTTTACACCTACCCGCGCTCCCACGTTTCCTACACTGCGATTATTTCGCCTGTATCTGACGACTTTAAAGTTTTCATGATAGAAGCCATGCCCGGGGCTCGCGGAGGAAAAGAGGCTACGTGCCATCAGGGATTCGAACAAGGAATGGTCATCGAAGGACACTTGGAGCTGACCGTAGGAGATCGCGTCTTTGAACTTGGCCCATTTGACACCGCGTCCTTTCCCAGTACAGTGCCGCATGTTTGGGAGAACAAGGGGTCTGAACGCTGCAGAAGCATCTGGGCGATTACTACGAGTCACCCACTAGGGATGTTTGACTTGGCAGCGGGCCTTGCTTCTGCAGACTCCGATGGAGTTGTGACAGAGGCGGAGGCAGAAGCAGCCATTGCGGAATACATCAGCAAAACTGAGAGGAACAGGTCATGACGGATAGCAGGATTCAGAGCATACACGTCGAGCAGGTTCTGGAGCACGCCGCTAGAAACGAGGAACAATATATCGCTGACTTGAAGGCCCTCTTGCGTATTCCGAGTGTGTCTGGGAATGCAAGTGGCATCGCCGAGTGTGTGGAGTTCCTGTCGGATCATCTGAGAGGCCTTGGAATGAGAGTGAGGATCTTTGAGACAGAACGCAATCCGATAATCCTAGCTGAGCTTGAGGGAGCGTCTCCCAAGACCATTCTGTTCTACGGGCACTACGATGTGCAGCCCCCCGATCCCATTGAGGACTGGGAGTATCCGCCTTTTGCAGCTGAGGAGTCCGAAGGTCGCATTTATGCCCGGGGTGCCGTGGATGATAAGGGGAACTTCTTCTGCATAGTGAAGGCTATTCAGAGTTATGTCGAAACGCTTGGGTTGTTTCCATGCTCCGTCAAGCTCATTCTTGAGGGCGAGGAGGAGATGGGAAGCGAGAGCATTGAGGAGTTCTTGCCCCAAAACCTCGATCTTCTAAAGTGCGATGACATGGTGTGGTTTGACGGAGGAATTCACGCCGACGGTCGCCCAGAGGTTTGCTTGGGAATGAAAGGCATGGCATACGTAGAACTGAGCGCCAAATCGCTGGTCAGAGATCTGCATTCGGGGAAAGCTCCGCTGGTTGACAATGCTGCCTGGCGACTTGTTTGGGCGCTCAATTCTTTGTACGGACCCGACCAGAGGATTGCCATTCCGGGATTCTATGATGATGTAGTCGAACCGAATGCCAGCGACATGGCGTTGATTTCCGGTTCAGGGCTGACGCCTGACGATATCTTGCAGGACTGGACGATAGAGCGGCTCCGAAGCGGGTACGAGGATTTGAGCGGCGCAGAGCTTCTAAGACGGTTATACTTTGAGCCTACATGCACTATTTGTGGAATATCTGCGGGCTATGGCGGTCCTGGATCAAAAACGGTGATCCCGTCGAGCGCTTCGGCCAAGGCTGACTTTCGCCTTGTGCCAAACCAGGACCCTGACGACATTGTCGCCAAGCTCAAAGGCCACCTTTGCGAACAAGGATTCGGAGACATAGAGGTGAGTGTGCATTCGACCATGCCTGCCTCGAAAAGTGACCCAGATGCCGACGTAGCAAGGAAGATGCTAGATGTGATGCGAGCTAACTACGGAGAACCCGTGGTGAAGCCGATAGTGGAAGGCTCGGGCCCAGGATGCGTCTTTGAGAAGCTTGGAGTCCCGTACGTGTTTGCGCGGCTTGGTCCTGCAGAAGACAGGTCGCATTCACCGAACGAGTACACTACCCGTGAGGCTTACTGCAAGGGCATAGCTACTGTAATACAGTTTGCTGCAGAGTATTCTTGTTGACACATAGATTAAGGCACTGTGACTGGGTTAAGTTTGTCTGAGCCCAGGTCAAATCCAGACTGAACCCCAAAAAAGGAGGAAGGTTTCCATGGCTAAAGAGACAGGATTCAAAATTCGCACTTCAATTGAACGACCGCCGAAGGAAATTGTGGAACAGTATCGTGACTTTGTTGCTGCCAACATATCCGACAGCATGGGACGCTTATTCACTATGGACTATCGCATAAACCCGATATATAAGCCGATGCCCAAACTATGTGGAACTGCTATTACAGTTCAGGCAAGGCCCGGAGACAACCTCCTTTCTCTCAAGGCTATAGAGATAGCCCAACCGGGAGACGTTATTGTCATCGCTACTCAAGGAGATACATCGCTCTCTGTTTGGGGCGGCTTCATGAGCATGATGGCTGCCAGAAAAGGCGTTGCGGGAGTAGTAACGGAGGGAGTAGTCCGCGATGTGGAGCAGTCTCGAGAGACGGGGTTGCCCATCTACGCGGTGGGTGTAACTCCAGCAGCCCCCACCAAGGAGGGGACCGGACAGATCAATACTTCCATCTCGTGCGGGGGAGTAGTTGTGGAGCCTGGGGATATAGTCGTAGGGGATGAAGACGGGGTCGTAGTTGTGCCCAAGGCCGACGCGGAGTTGGTAATGAAGAAGGTACAAGAGAGGATAGCCAAGGAAGACGCTTGGATGAAAGTTGTTGAAGGCGGCGGCTGTATCGCGATAGATTCAGCAAACGATGTCATCGCAGCTAAGGGCGCAGAGATCATATGAGCTCTGCGCCTGATATGCATTCGTTAGATTGTCATGCAACCCACTATGCCAATAGGAAAGGTCGGTAAGAATGCGCACTTATGAATTGGCCAAGCTTACATGGAAAGAAGCCGAAGAAGCATTAGCTGAAAAGCCCGTCGTATTGATCCCCATCGGAGCGGTGGAACCACACGGACTACAGCTCCCGCTTGGCACGGACTATATGGTTGCAGAGTACGTAGCGCTCAGGGCTGCTGAGGAATCGGGAGCTGCGTTGTTGACACCCACGATCCCATTCGGCTACTGCGATTCTGTTGAGGATGTGCCGGGAGCGATTTCTTTCAACCCCGACACATTGTCCATGGTTATCAAGGATGTCGTGTCAAACCTTGCCCGACATGGGGTTGAGAGGATAATTTTCGTAAATAATCATCGCAGCAATTCCGTGGCGCTAGGTTACGTAGCGCGTAAACTCCGTAGGGAGTTGGACATTGAAATGGCCACGTTCTTCCCATGGGGAACTATTCAGGCGTTCTGTCCACCCATGTACGAGGATTTCGCTGCAGTGTTCGGCCATGGAGGAGAACCCGAGACTTCCGTGATGCAGTCGCTTTTCCCAGAGCATGTCCGCATGGATCTGGCCAAGCCTGATCAGTACGAAAAGAAGTGGGGAATTCCGGCAAAGAGCGCGTCTCAGTTGGATTTTGATGGAACCCCTATCGAAGTGTATTTGTAGACGCAGGAGATCAGTGGAACAGGCACGAGAGGGAATCCGTTGGAGGCCTCCGCTGATAGGGGAAACGAAATGATCGATCAGGTAATTGATCGCCTGGTTAATTTCATTAGAGTATTCAAGGATGTGCCGCTTCCAAACGACTAGAAAACCCGTGCCACTGCCCGTGTTACACGGGCACGGCCCGGCCTAGTAACGATATTCACGGGTGAATTGAGTTCAAGGGCGCGGTAGGAAGAATGGAGTGAATGGGGAATGCTGCGGTTCATA
>DMOT01000095.1:556-5639 GCA_003456765.1 Bacillota bacterium | reverse complement strand
TGGCGCCACCCTACTCGATTATGGCTCTCCGGGCGGCGTGGGGAAAAGGCCGAGGTATTGTGTGTATGCCGGGCCTCCGACGCCCGCGCGTTCTGGCAAAGGAAGAAAGCGTTACTCTCAGCGCTTAGGGCAGCGTCTGTTCACAAGCGACCTTGCTACTTCCGGGTCTAGATAGGCCTTCTCCCATTTGGCGCCATAGTCATCTCCGCCTGCCATGTTCGAACTCATCATCACCGGGGGCTCAATGCCCATCTCATGCAACTTTCCAATGACCTCGACAGACATGGCGTTGACGATGGCGATGCCAGCCAGGGTCGAAGTGGGGCCTATCTTAATATTGCATGCACACGTCTCCAACATGGCATCTCCGGGTTCGCCGCAGTTGTCTATGACTATGTCGGCGACCTCAAATAACCTCTTGCAGCTGGGATGGCGCGACTCTTCCCGTTCACTGTGCTTCACTGAGGTGATAGCTATCACAGTGATCCCGCGGGCTCTTGCGCTCAGCCCCATCTCGATTGGAACTGAGTTGATGCCGGAATTGGAAATGATAATGATGGAGTCGCCTGAACGGATTCCTGAGTCATCGAGGATAATGTCGGCGTAACCCGCAAGGCGTTCCAAGGCGGTGGCCTTTTGGGGCGATCCGTGTAATGTCATAGCCTGCTCGACAATGGGCCTGACGGGTACCAAGCCACCCGCGCGGTGGAATGGTTCTACTGCAACTGACGCCGAATGGCCGGTGCCGAATAGATATAGCATACCTCCCTGGCTGAGGCAATCCGAGATTGATGTTGCTGCTTCCCCGATTGCATCCATCTGGGTTCGGGCGATGTTGCTGATTACTGCTTCGACTCCATGCAGGTATGAATAACCAAGCAATGCGGAGCCCACCTCCACGAATGTTATTTCCGTGCAAATCTGTTGCATGTTCGAGAATTCGCAATCTAACTCGGATTTCCTTTATGAAGTCAGAGAGATTTCATTATTGAAGAATGAGGCTATATGCTGTATTGGTAATACTTCAGCAGGTATATGGATATGGATGTAGAATAGATGTACAAATTAGCATCTTCGGAGGTAACGGCAGCGTGGGAGCTTCCAGGGGCCAGCCCGGTGCGGGGATTTATGGAGCAACCCGGAGTGCTCGTACAATTGCACGTAAGCACATGGGTCGGCGTGAAGAGAGCCCGGAGTAGCCCGTTGCGTGAATGAGCCGCTGTGGGCTGAGAACATCATAGGTCATGCTGGGGTTTCCGCTGAGTATCATAATATTTCGGCATTTTTTCGGGTTGCCGTCTGTTTGAAAAGTGTGCCTTGAAGAGGTAGAATTACTCATGCATACATTCATGCTAATAGGTCAATCTTGACAGCTAAGGAGGCAGATTCAGAGGACGTGATGACATCTTCATCGGAGTGGAATGGGATACATCGAGTGATTGGAGGGGATTGACATGATATCAACCTCGGATTTCGTTAAGCCCTTGGTAAACCAGGCGCTTAATTACCTGCAGGCAGATCCGGTAGGAAATCTGCCGAAATTGATCGGAATCGGCGAGAGACTGGCTACTCAGGAGAACCATAAGAAGCAGGTCCGTGACGTCGGGAAGGCTGTTTTGGATCCAAACAGTAACTGGCGAGAGCTTGCTATTCGGCTACTGACGGAGACCCACCCCAACATCATGAAGGGCATTGGCGTGAACTTCTTTGTCAACTCTGCCCTTGTGGGAGTCCCAAAGCAGTACAGATTGGCAGAGGACTTGGGTGTGGACGTTCCATACGCTATACTAATGGACCCCACGGAAAAGTGTAATCTCAGATGTACAGGGTGCTGGGCTGGAGACTACCAGCGCGTCCGTGAACTCCCGTTTGAGACCATGGACAAGGTATGCACCGAAGCTGAGGAACTAGGCATTCATCTTATTGTAGTATCCGGCGGGGAACCCATGGTTGCCAAGGACAAGTTGATCCGTTTGGCTGAAAGGCATCCGAATCAGCTGTTCCACCCGTTCACCAATGGCACGCTTATCGACGAGGAGTTTGTCTCGGAAATGGTCAGGCTGGGCAATATTGCGCCGGCGATTTCCGTAGAAGGACTCGAGGAGCAGACTGATGCCAGGCGCGGCAAGGGCGTTTATCAGAAGATAATGCACACCATGGATCTACTGCGTGAAGCCGGGTGCGTATTTGGATTCTCTGCCTGCTATGCCCAGAACAACACCGAGATAATTGCGAGCGACGAGTTCATAGACACCATGGTTGACAAGGGCTGTGCGTTCGGCTGGTTCTTTACCTATGTTCCTGTCGGTTCAGATCCGAACATTGAGCTAATGGCTACTCCTGAGCAGCGTAGCCTGATGTACGACACGGTTCGCCGGTGGCGCAATAGCAAGCCAATATTCATTGTGGACTTCTGGAACGATGGAGAGTTCTCGCTCGGATGTATTGCCGGAGGCCGGCGCTATCTGCATATCAACGCAAATGGCGATGTTGAGCCGTGCGCATTCATCCACTACGCAGTCGACAATATAAACGACAAGTCTCTGAAGGAGTGCCTGGCTTCGCCGCTTATGAAGGCCTATCAGAAGCGGCAGCCGTTTAACGAGAACATGCTGAGGCCCTGTCCTCTCATTGACAACCCGGAGAAACTGGTCGAGATCATAGAGGAGTCGGGTGCGCGCTCCACTCAGCTTGGAGAGCATCATGTGGATCCCAAGGAGCTTGCGGAGATGATCGAGGAAGGCTATACGCGGCACTGGGCCGAAAAAGCCGACGAGATATGGAACCGGAACTCTCATGAGTTCTACGAGATGCAGAAGGAGTTCTATGATGAAGAGCGCCCTGAAGATCCACGGAAACAGGCACAGAGCTAACTGGCCTTGTGAAAGCTGGATAACGTGACATGTGAAGTACAAGCCCGCGCTGAGGCGTGGGCTTCTCTTCTTCATTGCTTGCCTGAAATGATCCCGCCACCCACCAGCAAATCACCATCATAGAAGACAGCAGACTGTCCTGGAGTGATCGCCCTCTGCGGCCTTGTAAACTCCACACGCACTGATCCGTTGGGCATTGGGACTATCGTAGCCTTGGATGCGGGCGACCTGTATCTAATCTTCGCCTGCACTTCCATCTCACTGCACAGAGTATCGAAGGGTATGAAATTCGTGTTGTGAACCTGTAGCGAGTTGCTGTAGAGGGATTCCTGGGGGCCGGCCACAATTGTGTTCGAATCAGGGCGAATTTCCAGCACATACAGGGGTTGATCTGCTGGGATATTCAGGCCCTTTCTCTGGCCGACAGTGTACATGGCCGTGCCCACGTGTTCACCTACGACCTGGCCTTCAACGTTGACAATAGGACCAGGAGTGTTGAGCCAGGGGTAGCGTGACGACAAGAAATCTCGGTACTTGCCGGGGGGAACAAAGCAGATTTCCTGGCTTTCCGGCTTGTCAGCCGTCTCCAGTCCAAGGTTATTTGCTATCTTTCGAACCTCGGCTTTGCTCAGGCTGCCCAAGGGGAAAAGCGAGCGCGCCAGCTGCTCCTGTTTGAGCCGGTAGAGCATGTAAGTTTGGTCCTTGTGTTTGTCGGCCGCGCGGAAAAGCAGGCGCCTGCCTGAGACCGGATCCTGCTTCAGCTTAACGTAATGGCCTGTGGCCACCAGGTCAGCGCCGAGTTCTGCGGCCTTGTGGTGCAGAAGCCCGAACTTGATCAGATCATTACATATTACGCACGGGTTCGGAGTGTATCCGTGGGCATACTCGCTCACGAAGTCATCCACGACTGTCTCCCTGAACTTTTCAGACAGGTCGACCATCACATGATCGATGCCGAGCGAACGCGCAACCCGAGCTGCGGAATCAGCTTCCTCATGTCCCAGGCAAGTCTCTCTGTAGCGTTCATAAGTGGATTCAGGCCAATGCCATGTAGTCATCGTGATTCCAAAAACTCTGCATCCCTGGGATACGAGGAGTGCTGCTGCGACTGACGAGTCCACGCCGCCGCTCATGGCGACTGCTATTGTTTGACTGGTTATATCAAGATCCACAGGTGGCCCTCCTTGCCGTTTGGGTCAGGTGATGAGCCTGGGAATACGGCTATGTTGAGTCCAATTACTATTACTATAGCCCAATCCTGGGGCTCCATGGAAGGCTTGCTTCAAGAGCCACGACAGAACCTGGCGCCAGACCAAGAAGCTCTAAAGCCGGGCTTGTTCCGGCTTGCCATGTCTGATACTATTAGCTACAGGTATCTGGGGAAGTAATATCATTTGCTGGTGATGGAGCATGCAAAATGGATACATAATACTATGGCATGCCATTCCGTTACTTCCAAGGCGCAAGATCAGGTAATGCTCCGATGCTGCAGCAGAAGCCTTGCTTGTGACGAAGGATGACTTTTGGGCAGGAGTGATGCGACAGTGTATACTGCCGAGATCTCGGTTTCAGGTCATCTCATTGACTCAGGCCTGTTACTGCGGGTTTTTGATTCAGTTGCGAACCTTGGCGGAGAATTCAAGATACTTGATACCGAGTTTGGGAAGACGAAGGAAGACAAGGGTCGCGCAATCATTCAGGTGGGAGCTGACACATGCGAAGAGCTTGATGAGATCCTAAGCAGAGTCAGGGAGCTAGGCGCTGAAGTGCTTGATGAAAACCATGCAGAGCTGGCCATGGTTGAGCAAGACGGTGTATGCCCTGACGGGTTTTATGCCAGCACCAATATTGAAACGTACGTTTGTGTGGACGGGCAGTGGGTGCCTGTAGATGACATAGAGATGGACTGCGCGATTGTGGTGGATGCCCGGAAGCGGACAGCCAGGTGTTGTCCTATTGCACAGGTAGTCCGCGGCCAACACGTTGTGGTTGGAGCTTGTGGTATCAGAGTGGCTTCCATGGCCTCAGCCCGGGGGACCGAAGTCTTTTCTTTCATGGGCAGCGATGTTTCGAGCGAACGGCCCAAGACTCTGGTCGTAGAGCAAGTAGCTCGCGAGATTAAAGAGGTACGTAGCCGGGGTGGAAAGATCCTGGTGGTTGCAGGTCCTGCCGTAATCCACACAGGCGCCGGCCGGCATCTCTCCAGGCTT
>DMOT01000095.1:0-483 GCA_003456765.1 Bacillota bacterium | reverse complement strand
GATGCCGGCTATGTGAATCTTCTCTATGCTGGCAATGCCGTTGCCACTCATGACGTCGAATGGGCTTTGCTAGGCACCTCCCTTGGCGTTTGCCTTGATGACGGCACTTCTGCTCCAATGGGCCATACGCACCACCTTAGGGCGATCAATGCCATTCGGAAAGCGGGAGGGCTCAAGCCTGCAGTCGAGCAGGGCGTGCTGACCAAGGGCGTCATGTATTCACTGATCACTAATGAAGTCCCGTATGTTCTTGCAGGTTCAATCAGGGATGATGGCCCGCTTCCTGATGTGATCACCGACGCTGTTCGGGCCCAGGATGCCATGAGGAAGAACCTCAAGGGTGTTGAGATTGCGCTCATGCTTTCGACTATGCTGCACGCAATCGCCACCGGGAACCTTCTTCCCGCTCGCGTTAAGACCATATGCGTAGATATCAATCCCGCTGTAGTCACCAAGCTTGCGGACAGGGGAACATTTCAGGCT
>DMOT01000159.1 GCA_003456765.1 Bacillota bacterium | reverse complement strand
GGTTGGGGCTTAGAGCTTACACGGCTTCCAGCAGCGGATCTTCGCTTTCTTTTCAGCTTTTGACACAGGTAGAGCCCACGATGAACATCCTCACAGTAAAAGGTGGGCACAAGACGCCGGGCGTGGAAATCGATTTCGAGTATGGAATGCTGGCTAATGGGTCGGGTTCTGGCGCACAAGCGCTGCGTGCAAGTGGCAGGGCAAAACTCGGCCCGGTTGAGGCAGTTCTGGCTGTGCAGAATACGGATAGAGACTATGCCGTAATAGACAACCCCGGATTCGACATGTCATTGAAGCTCAAAAGTGTTTCAACTGGGCCCGTATCAGCTGGCCTTCTATTGCAAAAACATGACGGTGGGAAATTGCATAGCCGCAAAGTGCAAGCTGATACTACGTGGAAGTTGGATTCGACTGAACTGGGACTGAAATATTCCGGCACGGCGAAATGGGACGGGGGCTCGGATGCTCCCGGCAGGTCTAGAGAGGCCTCGGTCTTCCTGAACGTCTTCGATAGCAGCAATTCCTCTTTCAAACAGGAGATCTCTGTGCAGAACAAGTCCAGTATGTCGGGGGACCACGAAAGCTGGACGCTGGTATATGCTCTCAAGAGGCAGTTGACTGAAAGCAGGTGGAAGCTGACCTCCTACCTGAGCGCAGGTATGCCCCTGGGCCAAGGCGCTTCGGCACGTCTGGGCCTGGGTGCCGAAGCTTCATATCAAGTTGCGCCCGGATTGGAAATGAGGGGCAGTTTTCGTGCAGGCAATATAGGGCAGAGCGGTTTGACTATGTCCGCGGGGGCGACGTACAAGCCATCTGATTGGGCGGCCATATCGTTCGATGCATCCTGCAAGATAGTGGGTGGCGGGTTACGTGACTTGGGAGTGAAGGTGTGCCAGACAGCGTTCTTCGATGTTCCCCTGGCCCGCCGCTCAGACGTGGGGGAGATAGCCGGAAAGGTTGCGGGCGTTGACGGCCAGGGTGTGCAGGGTATCATAGTGAATGTGGGAGGGCTTTCAACCGTAACGGACTCATCCGGCACTTTCAGGTTTCCTGCTGTGGTCCAGGGCGAGCAGTATGTGTCGGTCAGCGTGCGCGAACTGGGCCCCGGGTATCTAGTGATGCCCTCGTCTGCCGTCGGTGTGAAGGTGGAGCCGAATGCCGCATCCATAGTGCAATTCACTGTTGCCAGATCGGGAAGGATCGAGGGTATTGTTAGATTCTCCTCTGGCGAGGGAAGTTGTGCAGAGCCTGACGAGATGATATGGCGCATTACAGAGGGGATATCGGCCCAAAGGGCCCCCAATCTGCTGTCGGGGCTACTTGTGGAAATATCCGGAGCCAGGCGGTACGTGGTCCCGCTTGACTCTGAGGGCCGCTTTGCCATCGACCATCTCCCTCCCGGGGATTACAGGATATCTGTAGACCGACGCGCCATACCTTCCCTTTACGAGGCGGCCCCGTCAGCGATGAACATATCCTTGGGCGAAGGTGAAAGTGCATCGGTTGAGTTCCTTATCTACCAGGTGGTGCGGGAATATGATTTCATTGAAGGCGGTGAAATTGGAAACGAGCTAGTAACAGAGGGACAGCTGGGAGAGTAGTCGGTGCAGGCGGATTATGCGCGGGAGCTGAGGCAGTTAGGTGGCAGGGCGTTAGCCTCATCAACTCCTGGTGTTCAGCTCAAAGGCCGTACCATGTTCTGCATTGGGGACGGCCTTGTTCACGCGTTGCGTCCGGGGTATGATAATAATTGGTATGAAATGATGCATTTCGCTGACCGGCTTCCTCGCCCTTGAGGCGCCGCGTCGTCCGATGGGAGGAACACCACAATGTCTGTGATCGAACTTCCAGCGTGGTACGCCCTGGCTGAGCACCGGCTGAAAATGGGGAACATGCACATGCGCGAGCTGTTCGCATCTGACCCGGAGAGATTCGAGCGGTTCTCAATCAGGCTTGGGGATCTGCTCTTCGATTACTCCAAGAACCGCATTACAGACGAGACTATGTCTTTGCTATTTGACCTCGCCAAACAGGCTCGCCTCGCAGAGGCAATAGAGGCTATGTTCACTGGCGGGCGGATAAACACGACTGAGAATCGCCCAGTGCTTCATGTGGCCTTGCGGAATCGATCTAGTCGGCCCATTCTGGTGGATGGCGTGGATGTTATGCCTGACGTAAATGAGGTGCTCTCTCAGATGCGCCGGTTTTCTGAAGCGGTGCGCAGCGGTGACTGGGAGGGTTACACCGGAAAGGCCATCACCGATGTTGTCAATATCGGCATTGGAGGATCGGATTTGGGTCCGCGCATGGTGGTGCACGCGCTGAAGCCTTACGGCCATGACCGCTTGCGCGTCCATTTTGTATCGAATGTGGATCCCACCGACATTTCGGAAACCCTCTCAGGCCTTGATCCAGAGACGACCGTCTTCCTGATCGCTTCGAAGACATTCACTACCCAGGAGACCATGATGAATGCCCATACAGCTCGGAGCTGGCTCTTGGACCATTCCCGCAACGATGCAGCTGTGGCCAAGCACTTCGCGGCGATCTCCACCAACCGAGATGCGGTTGAAGCTTTTGGGATCGACCATCAAAACATGTTTGTCTTCTGGGATTGGGTTGGGGGTCGGTATTCGCTCTGGTCGGCGATTGGACTCTCGATAGCGCTCTATATAGGAATGGATAGTTTCGAAGCGATGCTGGCGGGCGCATACAAAGTGGACGAACACTTCCGCACTGCGCCCCTGGATCGGAATATCCCCGTGATCATGGGGCTGCTCGGCATCTGGTACAACAACTTTTGGGGTGCGGAAAGCTGCGCTGTTCTCCCATACGATCAGTATCTGGCCTATTTCCCTGATTACCTGCAGCAAGCGGATATGGAGAGCAACGGCAAGCGCGTCACTAGGACGGGGGAGCCTGTAGGCTATCAGACCGGGCCAATACTTTGGGGGCAACCAGGAACCAACGGGCAACATGCGTTCTATCAGCTTATTCACCAGGGCACTAAGCTTGTCCCCTGCGATTTCCTGGCTGCAGCCCAGAGCCATAATCCCATCGGCGACCATCACGAGGCGCTAATAGCCAACTTTCTGGCGCAGACCGAGGCGCTCATGAAGGGCCGAACTTCCGACGAGACCCGGGTGGAGCTTGTGGCTCAAGGCTACACTGGCCAAGAGCTGGAGTTACTGACTGCTGCGAAGACCTTTGAAGGGAACAAGCCTACGAATACGTTCCTATACAAGAAGCTGACCCCTGAAACCCTTGGCATGTTGATTGCCCTCTACGAGCACAAGATCTTCACTCAGGGCGTCATATGGAACGTGAACAGCTACGACCAGATGGGTGTGGAGCTGGGGAAACAACTTGCCAGAAAGATACTGCCCGAGTTGAGAGATGGTGGACCCGCAACCGGCCATGATAGCAGCACTGTTGGGCTAATCAATGCCTTCAAGAGCATGAGGTGGCTGATCTAAACACAGCAGGGATGTCGAGCTAATCAGCCATCCTGTTTCGAAAGATCGGGACGACTATCTCCCACGCAAAGGCGGGATCTTCTTTCATGAGAGTATTCCTACTTCAAGAGAGGACACTTGCACCGGGAACAGATGTCATCTGAAATGTCATGAATTGCACCGCATGCAATGCAGAAGATAATAGTATCCTTCGACTTGTCGTATTTCTCGTACCCGTCAAAATCCTTGTGATGCCGGACCTTGTCTCCGATGTCAAAGTAGTTGAAGACTGTGTCGTAATCTTCGTGCTGGTGCGTGTATACCTTACCATTGCTGCGCTTCACCTTGCACTCGTAGATGGTATGAGTCGAATACATGTCGTTGGTCTTGTCGTACGTCTCACGTTCGAAGATCTGCTTTCCGACTACTACGCCATCCCACGTCGTGTCACGGCCTCGGGTGGCATTCTGCACAAGAGCTATTGCAACAAACATCCCGCCTATGCCCATGCCGTAGTAGAG
>DMOT01000157.1 GCA_003456765.1 Bacillota bacterium | reverse complement strand
CGTAGAAGGGGCCATCTGAGGTTGTACCCGATGGCAGCAAGCGCAAGACCGAGCAAGCTCAAAAGGGTGACCGAGTTAGCGATAGCTTCAGATGCCCGATCGTACTGCCTGGCCCCCCAGTACTGCGACACCAAAGTTGTTGTGGCCATGGTAAGGCCTGAAACCATCGCTATTAGCGAGAAGATTATTGGCCCGTTTACTGAGATAGCCGCCAGGGCTTGAGGGCCGATGAAACGGCCGACCCATATGCTGTCAACGGTTGAATATGTTGCCTGCAAGAGGTTGCCAATGAGCATCGGAGTGGCAAAGGCCACCAGGTGGCCGGGTATGCTTCCAGTTGTGAAATCTCTTCCACGTCGGGGCTTCATCTCTTTCTGCATTCACTCTCAGCCCTGCTCAATTCCTTGGTTCCACACGCGGACTCTTCTTTCCGGAGACCGCATCAGCGAGGTTGACTGCCAGATCCCCTATCCTCTCCAGGCTGTTCATGAGTTCCACAAATATGACACCGGATCCTGGAATACACTTGCCCTCATTGAGACGCTGGATATGATTGGCCCTGAGCATATCGGTGGACTCGTCAAGCGCTCTGTGAATATCGTACACATCCCGAACCGCTTCCATATCGTCGTCACGCAGAGCTACGATGCCCCTGGCCAGTATCTTCTCAGCCAAGTCGAACACTCTATGTAGCTCCTGGACTGCGGTTTCCGAAAATGGGATATTCTGGTCAAATTTCTCGCGCGCGTAAAACATGAGTTGCTCCGCGACGTCTCCTATCCTCTCAACGTCACCAACTGCATGCATCAGCCCTGCCAGCCTCCGAGATTGCGCCTCGTTCAAAGACGTCTGAGCCACCATTGAGAGGTACAGAACGACCTCTCTGTTCAGATTATCGATGAGTTCCTCGCGGGACTCCAGTTCGGAGTCGAGTTTGGATGTATAGGCCTCAGTCAGGGCTGTCCTGGATTGGCCCAGCATCTCCTGGACAATCTCGCCCATTCTCACGGTCTCTGCAGCCGCAAGGTCGAGAGCAATCCCCGGTGTACCCAGCATCCTGCGGTCAAGGTACTTGGGTCCGATCTCCACCACAACGTCCTCTCCGGGCACAAGCCACGTGACAATTCGTTCTAGGAACCCAGCTGCTGGAAGCCAAATGGCCGTGTTTAAGACGTTAAACATCGTATGCGCATTGGCGATCTGCCGCTGAATACCGGCTGCAGGCGAGGCCGCCGCGACGACCCATTGAAAAGGCTTCAGCAACGGCAGGAATATGACCGCGCCGAACACGTTGAACATCAAGTGGGCCGTGGCAGTGCGCCTTGCGGTAACATTGGCTCCTATCCCCGACAGCATCGCAGTCACGCACGTGCCTATGTTGTCGCCCAGAAGAATCGGGATTGCCACCTCAAGGGTGATAACATCCGGTGACGCAATCGCCACTGCCATCAGCATGCCGATGGTAGCCGCACTGCTCTGCACTACCAGGGTGGTCACGAGCCCAATGAGCACTCCCAGAATAGGCGTTGCGCCGAAAGCCCGCATCGCCCTTCCAAAAGCCGGGCTATCGCGGAGGGGGGCAACAGATGTTGACATCACTGTAAGCCCCAGAAACAGAATTCCGAAGCCCAAAATGACTTGTCCTGTACTCTTCCAAACCCGTCGTCGAGAGACCAGGTGGATCAGAAAACCGATACCGATCGCAGGCAAAGCGTAGTCTGCCAGGTTAAATGCTATAAGCTGCGCTGTGATGGTCGTCCCTATATTGGCACCCATAATAACCCCGAGCGCCTGTCGCAAGGTCATCAAGCCTGCATTCACAAAGCTCACAAGCATTACTGTAGTCGCACTGCTGCTCTGCATTATCGCAGTGACTATAGCTCCAACCACAACTCCCTTAATTGGCGTGGATGTAAGAACTTCGAGTATGTTCCGCATTCTGTCGCCGGCGGCGCGCTTGAGGCCATCTCCCGCCAGGTTCATGCCGTACAAGAACAGGCCCAAACCGCCAAAAATGCCAAATATCATGCTACGTTCCATTTCATCACTCCCGAACGCTTGACAAGAACAAATCTACTAACTTGGGGTCAAACTGAGTTCCCGAATTATGCTTGAGTTCGATCCTTGCTTCATCAGTTGAGAGCGCTGACCTGTAGACGCGCTCACTAGTCATTGCATCATAAGCATCGCATATGGCCAGAATACGTGCCCACAATGATATTTCAGGGCCCTTCTTGCCACCGGGATATCCAGTTCCATCATACCGCTCGTGATGCTCCAATATGGCTCTGTAGTCTCGGTCTCCGTATATGTTGGCCATGCCCCGGATCAGCTGGGCGCCCCACTCCGGATGCCTTTTCACCTCATCGAATTCATCAACGGTCAGATGCCCCGGCTTCGACAATATCTGGTCGGGAAGATTCACCTTGCCTACATCGTGAAGCCTGGCGATGTACTCTATTCTTTCCACATCTGACTTCCGCAGTCTGCAAGCTTCTGCTAATTGGCGTGCGAGCAAGGCCACACGTTCAGAATGGCCGCCAGTGTAATGGTCTTTGGAATCGATGATCCGTGCAAGGGCCATGTTGATTTGCTCGGCATTGTCTTTTGCTATCAGAGCGCGCTGAGTATAGTTCTTATTTGATATGAAGAAGAACTGGGCCAGAGCAAATAGGATAATACCCCCGTACTCATGCATGGCCGCCGCCATCAATCCCATGATGAGGGACGGAATCAAGGACTGCGTCGAGCCAGCAATCATCCCTGGATCAATCCTCATCTTGAATCTGGGTTTCGAGAGAAGGATCTGAAAGTTGACGATGAACCCTGACAACATGGCCCACGAAAAGCCTGCGATGGCGAACGCCGCCAGGAATCTGACACTGCCAAAATCCAGGGTTGTCGACGGCCAAATCCAGCGAAAGAGTGAGCCTGCCAGCAGAGCGCACATCATGATGCTAGCCCGATTGCCAAGAATCTTCAGCACAAAAAGATACGGCGGGTTGCACTCCTTCAGAATCCGGATTTCCTGGATGCTGATGCTCCCGAGGGCTGCAACCACCGCGGTTACGCCCGGGTTGTACTTGACAACAGACGTCATCATGATAGGAAGCAGCATCAGTACGACTGTGCTGCGCAGGTTGATGACTGATAGGGAGGATGCCCAAAGCAGCCCAGCATAGACCAATGCCGAGCTGACCGGCATATCCCATACGAATACGCGTCCTACAAGCACAATTGAAAGAGCAATAAGCAACCATAGATAAGTGTCATGAAAGGCATGCCTATCACCAGGCACCCGACCACCCCCTGCTATGCCCGAGCAGATAGATTCCGCCTGGCATCCGTGCTAACCATAGAGCCCGTCGCAGCAAGCTGCCTTTCCTGCTCGATCAGCAGGAATCAGAATGGCCAATCGTTTGCTTTACTTCATCAGACAGGTATCGGCAAAAGCCATGACTGACATCAAAAGCGTCATGGCGGCCACAATGAATGCCGACAGAGTGAATCTCTTCACACGCTTCACCCCCATTGGTCTTTATTAACCCTGGAGGCTCAGCTCATCTCCATATCTCATCTCGCGCTGCAACGGGCAATATTCTCTTCCCAATCAGTCCATGAGTAGCTCAAACTGGCGGTTCAAAGCCTGAAGAATTGACCTGGCGACCGCCGTGGCCAGATCGTCTCCCTTATAGGCAGCTCCCAGGTACATCTGGCGCTGCCCAGAGGCGCTGTCAATCAATGTGACCTCGGAAATCACTATTCCGTTTGCTATCTCGCAATCGGCCTGCAGGGAGAATCGTTGACCCAGGAACATTTCGATTGACTCTAGTGCCGCGCGCTTGGCTATGTTGCAAAGTGATTCTTCAATCGCTCGCCCATGCGCCGTTCCGGAGTAGCACTGGCCGCCGAATTCCAGGTCCACATGGCCAGTGACTGCGCCTCCCTTTCCGTACTCGATGGCTATTCTCCTCAGCACAGGCCTTCTATTCGAGCCGGAGTCGTCACCCATCTCTTCCTTCCTTACTTGGGCTATGCTTATCCTGCGATAATCGATGGGTTCACCAGCTTCAAGTAGATAGACGGTCTCTATGTCCTTCTTCAGCCTCTTGACATCCTCCTGGTCATAGCAACCCTCTACCATTACGTGGATTTCGTCTCCATCTGCTAAAGGAAGAATGCGCACCCGGACGACTCCAGGCAATAGCCGTATGCGCCCCTCCGCCTTCGCCAGCCGCAGTTTTCTGTCGTCTGCCACCCTCATGCCTCCTTAGCAGATTCATGTATACTCTCAGAATAGCTCGTTGACTTCCGGTCTTGAATTCGACTTTCTCAGCGAAATCCCTTCAACTCCGACACAAACATGCTGTATAATAAATTGTGTAATTATGACAGCATTCGCGAACTCGGAAGCCAGCGATCCAGATCGTATTCCCCGCCCATCATGAGTTTCATTCCGATATTCGCAGGTGCGATCCTCGGATATCTCCGTTCTTACACAAGCACTACCCACATCCGCTGGGTGTAGAAACAAGGGAGGAGCCTGCTTTGAATACACCCTCACAGAATCCAGCTGCCCCCCTGTTGGCCGCAACCTTCGTAACGGCACTCTGGGGCCTCTCGTTTGTGAGCACGAAAACCCTCCTGGGACACATCGCTCCAATACAAGTGGCCTTCCTCCGGCATCTGCTTGCTACATGCTCCATCTGGCTGGCCGTGGCATTTGCAAGGCCGCCTTTGCGCGTGCATGAGTCGGATCTGCCCCGAATGGTTGTAGCTTCGCTCATCGGAATCCCCGTCTATTTCTATTTCGAAAATACTGCCTTGCTGTATATCCCTGCAGCCCTGGCCTCAATAGTGACAGCCTCTTCACCTGCCATGACCGCAGTCATTGAAAGCCGGGTTGGAAAACGAGGATTGTCACCTGCAGGATGGGCTGGAATACTTCGCTCGGCAGCGGGAGTTGCGTTTGTCGTCACAGGCGACGCAACTCAGGCTCTTCAGAATGCCAACTACTTTCGCGGCATCTCAATGGTGTTGATCTCTTCTCTGGCATGGGCTGTGTATACAGTCCTCAACGGACCCCTGGTTCGGAAATACGGTGCATTGGCTACCAATGCGCATCAGATAAGCCTGGCAACGGCGGTCCTGGCGATCATGGCCATCCCAGGCGGCATGCCAGGTGTTTCGGTCATAGCCCGGCCCCAGGTGGCTTTCAACCTGGCCTATCTCGGCATTGCCTGCTCTTTTCTGGCATATGTGCTCTATCTTTTTGCTCTAAGGAGGCTAGGACCCACACTGGTCTCTGTTTTCATTAACCTGGTTCCTGTTTTCGGAGTAGCAGGCAGCGCAGTCATTCTTGGCGAACGGCTGACAGGCGCCCAGCTTCTAGGGGGTGCAGGAGTAGTAGTGGGAATATTCGTCGTCGAGCGAAGTCAGCGAAAGGCAGGTCCCCGATGTACAAGTTGATAGCCTGTGACATAGACGGAACAATCCTCAGAAGTGATGGTAGCGCCAGCGCCAGAACTATCAGCGCTATGCGGCTCGCTGAGAAATGCGGAGCGAAGGTGTCGATCGCCACAGGCAGAAGGGTAGCATTCGCCATGCCTGTAATCTCTCAGTTCGAAATAGTCCAACCATGTGTAGCTCACTGTGGAGCAGTTGTGTTTGAGCCTGGCAGCGGCTCCATCCTGATGGCAAAGCAGATTCCACGCCAGGCAGCACTGGATGTTTGCAACATGGCTGAGGATTACGGACTGTATGTAGCAGTATTCGAAGATGTGCACAAAGGGCGAGCTTTTTACATAACCCGACAGAGGATAGGAGTGTGCACTCAACCTTTCTGGCCTCACACACTGCCGGAATGCCGAGAAGTCACCACATATACGCAGGCGTGCACCTCGGATCCGGTTCAAGTGGGCATCCAGGGAGATGTTGCCTCTGTGGGAAGGGTTCTGCAGGAGATTGGGACCGCGTTTTCGCACGATATCTCCTTCTTCGACTATGGAGTGCTGGAAGATGGAACTCGTCTCGCAGACCTGTTCGCCACAGGGGTGCACAAATGGGTGGGGATCAGCTTCCTGGCTGACATGTGGCACATCAAGCCGTCCGAAGTAATAGCCTTTGGTGATTCAATGAACGATGCCCAGATGTTGGAATATGCAGGACTTGGAGTTGCGATGGGCAATTCCCCGGACGAGCTGAAAGACCTCGCCGATCTTGTGGCTCCCGCAAACGACGAGGACGGCGTAGCGATGATCATAGAATCACTGGCCCGCAGGGAATTGCTGGGTCAGTAAGAGCCCGAGTGCCATGATCAGCGATGCGACGCCCGCCTCATCAGTCGACAACAGCGTGAACAGGCTCATACAAGTCTTCAGAGACGAGCTCCCGCACGCGTCCTCCTCCAGGCGAAGTCGTCTCGGCCCACACTCTAACTCGGTATCCTGAGACCCCGCGTCTTATCTCATCTGAAGCTCCCGGGCGCGGCGGCGCAACGGATCTTCCCGTTGCATCCGGCGGCGCCATTGGCCTTGGAGCCACTATCTCCACGATCTCAGGAATCAGAATTATGCCCGGGGCAGACCCCTCGCCTTCCAGCCATACTTCCAGGCGGTTGCCTTCCACGCTGGCTCTGACTGTTACAGCATGATCACTCGGATTGATCCATCTGAGGTCCCGCGCGCCGTATGAAACTGTGGCGTCAAGCCCTGCCGGAAGGTATGGAACCGGACGCGAGTGAGGATGCCTTTCCGTTATCTCCATGCCCGAAAGCAACGCAGCGTTGTACAGCGTTGACGACAGCTGGCACACTCCCCCTGCAATTCCGGATTCATTCTTCCCGTCGACGATTATGCGGGCAGGCATGTAGCCCTCTAGAGACCCGCGCTCCCCTGTGGATTCATTGAACGAGAACTCTTCTCCTGGTTCCACCACAATCCCATCGAGCATGCGGGCAGCAAGGGCCACATTGGCATTCCTGCTCTTCTCATCCTCATCCAAAGAAGTGATGCAACGCCCGAGAGCATTCTGCTCCCCACTGCCCCTATCCGGCCCAGCGCCGGAGGGCGCATGGCCCCTGGACGCCCAGAGAAGAATCGATGCCATCAAGGCCACCAGGCACGCGACAAGCAGCTTGCGCCTCATTGCTCATCGACCACCTCAATCACCCTGCTTGCCCCGTGCGCATTCAGCTCAGGGTAGTACATCGACCAGGCGCGAGTCGGCATCACCATATAACGCCCGGGACGTTCCGGCCTGAGGATGTAGTCGAACACCCTTTGCTGGCCTGCCTTGATCCATGTCGCAAAGAAGACCATGCGGTCGTCGCGTGCCTCTCGCCGATCGTACCAGTGGCTCCACGACCATGGGTCAGTGAAATCCTCGATTATCTCGAATCCGGATGGAATCGGATCCTCGAAGATCATGTATTCCATGTCGCTCCTGGCATCTATGGTAACCCTGACAAGGAGCTCTTGCTGAGGGTTTACGGGGTCCTCCTCGCCAATGGGGATCAGCGCGTACTCTTCACCCTCTGGAGCCTCGGCGTCCCTGTCTATGATGAAGTATTCTCGGGCAATACCGGCACACTCCCCGGAGGCCTCGATGCGGTCATGGGCTTCGTACCACGACGCCGTCAAGCTGTAGTAGGCAGGGCCTCCCTTTGCCAGTATGTCAATGCGGTTTTCCCCGGGAACCAGAAGCCCGGGAGCCACCTCTACCGACATGCTTGATGCGGCAGCGCTTCCTGAACCTCCAATATGTCCACAGGCCGCCTGTTGCCCGTTTATCTCGACTGTGACTTCCGTTTGCAGGCGAACGTCTTCTTCCATGGCGGTCATGTACTCCACCAGAGCCATTACCGCCGCCGCCGATTCTCGCGTCGATCTCCACTGCGATCCATCTCTAGTCAAAGCCAGATGCCTTGCGGCTTCAGGCAACAGCAGGCTGGACGGTTCGGCCTCAAGCAGGGCCATCATGGCCCAGGCAGTAGTCTCGCCCGTCTCATTCCTCCACCTGTTCACCTTGTCCTCGGTTTTCCAGTAAGCCTGCCCCGATAGCCTGGTCGCCATCTTCTCCAACAGGTGTGCACCTGCCGATCCTATGTCAGCACGACCTGCGGCCGACCCGGCCAGCGAAACATATGCGACCGTCAATGCTCTTTCAGAATCCGCATCAGGAGATGCTAGATGCTCTGCGGCCAGCTTCTCAAGGGCCTTCATGCCCTCAGAACCCAGGGCGCCTTGTTCCGCCAGGACGTAGCATGCAAATGCGCGATCCGTATCGTTCTTCTCATCGGCTACAACCTCGCCCAGATACCTGGCAGCGCTTGCCATAACCTCTTCACTCACGTGGAACCCGCTCCGCTTTGCTCTCTGGAGGCCATAGAGCACGTATGAAGTCATCCATAGACTGCTATCATCATGCTCCCACCAACCATATCCCCCATCCCAATGCTGGAATTTGTAGAGGCGTGCAAGGCCGGAGTTGACCATTCTGGCGAGCTCCTCTTCAGTCCTTGGCATAGACATGCCCATCCTGGCAAAGGCCCTATGTGCAAGAACGTCAGGAAGGAAAGCGCTCATCGTCTGCTCCACGCACCCGTACGGATAGTTGACCAGGAATTCGAGGGCCGATTCCACAACGCCGGCATATCCCGGAGCGATGTCAAGGGTAACCGCAGTTGCTCCCCGG